>CALMCS010000759.1 GCA_937862875.1 uncultured Comamonadaceae bacterium | reverse complement strand
CTGGATACATCTTGACCGCCGTGCTCTCCGGTGCGGTGGGTTGTATCTTTTTGATTGTGTTTCTGATCAACCGGTCAGAGCAGGCGTACGGTTGGTACGCGATCATGTGCCTTGCCTGGGTTGGCTATCTCTCCACCTTGCTTGCGACCAGTAGTTGGCCTTTTCAGAGCAGCCTGTCGATGACGCGACTGAACGTCATGTTGTTCGTCGCGTATGCGGCCTTGTTTTGTCAGTTCACCTGGAGCTTTGGTGGTCAGCACATGCCGCGCTTGAAAAAGGCGCTGCTGGCCTTTGTCGTGCTGGCCTATGCGTTGCTGCTGTTCACTCCAGACGCTGTGCTCAGACCTGTTTTCGTCTCGGTTTGGATCACTGCTTTCGCCATCTTCATCATGAACTGCGCGCAGTTCCCGGTGCACGCGTGGCGCACGCGCGAGCCGCGCCATCTGTTGCTGGCCGCCTGTTGGCTGACCTTCATCGTGGTGGCCATGCATGACCTCATTCTGTTGTTTTCGAATTGGCGCGGAAGCGAGACCCTGTCTTCCTTCTCGGGCCCCATCGCCACGGTGTTCATGGCGGTGTTGCTGGGCACCCAACTGGGCTCGCAGATGCGCCGCATTGCGCTGTTCAACGAAGAACTCAAGGTGCACGTGAATGATGCGCGACTCGATCTGTCGCAGGCCCTCGAGCGGGAGCATGTGCAGCGCCTCAAGAATGCCAAGGCGCAGGAGCGCCAGGAAATTGCGCACGACCTGCACGACGGTTTGGGGGCGAGTCTGGTGCGTTCGATGGCGATCGTGGAGCAGGCGGGGCAACCCCTGCCCAACGACCGCATCATGTCGCTGCTCAAAACGCTTCGCGACGATTTGCGACAGGTGATCGATTACGGCTCCAGCGCCGGTGCCACGGCACCGAAAACGCCGATCGAATGGATGGCGCCCTTGCGCTACCGATTCACCAATATTCTCGATGATCTGGAAATCGATTCGGACTGGCAGGTGCCCGCCAAGTGGACGATCAAGCCCACGACGATGCAATGCCTCGCGCTCACCCGGGTGATCGAGGAAGCGCTCTCCAACGTCATCAAGCACAGCCGCGCAAAACAGGTGCAGGTGGTGTGCAGCTTCCAGAATCCCGGCATTCTGGATTTGAGCATTCGAGACAACGGCGTGGGCCTGAACGTCGAGGCGGTACAACGCTCGGGCCTCAGCGTGGGTCTGCGCAGCATGGAGGCGCGTGCACAGCGCATGAATGCGGAGTTTCAGGTCACCTCGCGCGAGGGCGAGACCTTGCTGCGGGTCTTGCTGCCGTTGACGCCTCCGGCAGAAATCCCCGTGTAAGTCGTCTCGTGCGGCGGCTCGTCAATTCAAGAACTCAAGAACTCAAGAATGCTTCGATGACCTTGGCCACGGCCTCGGGTTGGTCGTGGTGCAGCATGTGGCCGGCGTCCTGAATCTGCGCGCTGCGCACGTCCCGTACATGCTGCAGTCGCTGGTGGAATTCGGCCAGTGAGTACTTGCCGTCGGACCATTTCTCGATATGGTTTTCTGAGGCTTCCACCGACAGCGTGGGCGCGGCGATGGCTTCATACAGCGCCACCATTTCATCGGCACGAAAGAGCGTGGGCGTGATGATCTTGTGCGCGGCCGCGCCAAGTACATGCCACTGGCCTTGCGCGTCGGGTGTCGCCCAATGTCCCGCCAGCCACAGCGCCTTGTCGGGGGAGATGCGCCGATTGGTCTTCATCAGGCGCTCGGCCACCGCTTCCACGCTTTTATACGGCTTGAGCGCCAGATCGCCGCGCTCGTAGTTGCGCAGCTCGTTCATCCAGCGTGCCAGGCGCTGCGGTGCCTGCGAGGGGACCGTGGCGGCCAGACCGAAGCCCTCCAGATTGACCAGACGGCGAATGCGCTCGGGCCGCGCGCCGGCGTACATCATGCTCACGTTCCCGCCCATGCTGTGACCGACGAGGTCGACGGGCTGACCGGGCGAGAAGTGATCGAGCAGCTGGTCCAGATCGGCCAGATAGTCGGTGAACACGTAGAAATCACAGTCGTGCGCCGGCATCGAGCGCCCAAAGCCGCGCCAGTCGGGAGCGATGATCAGGCGGTTGCTGGCAAAGGCGTCGCTCAGCGCGTCCACCACGAATTGGTAGGACGCGCCCACATCCATCCAGCCATGAACCAGCACCAATGGCGGCTGGGCCTGCGGATGCGATTCATAATCACCCCAGACGCGGACGTTGTAGTGCAGTGTGCGCACGGGCACGGAGATTTGGCGGGCTGGGCGTAGTTCTTGGTACATGCGGTGATGCGGTGATGCGGTGATAAGGGTGTGGATGTGGGCTACCGGAGAGGTGGACCGTCTGCTCGACATGTTATCGCGACGCCTCTCCAATGACCTCCCTTATGATTTTCGTACGGCATGCGCAC
>CALMCS010000758.1 GCA_937862875.1 uncultured Comamonadaceae bacterium | reverse complement strand
TTGGCGCTCGACGAGGTGGGCCTGTCGCATCGCGCGCACATGCGGCCTGCGGAATTGTCGGGCGGTGAGAAGCAGCGTGTCGCGATTGCTCGCGCCATGGCCAAGGAGCCGCAGCTGCTGTTTGCCGACGAACCTACCAGCGCGCTGGATGCCGAAAGCGGCCAGCGCGTGATCGATATCTTGCACCGCGCGGCGCGGGCTCACGGCACCACCGTGCTGTGCGTGAGCCACGACCCGCGACTGGTGCGCCACGCAGACCGCGTGCTGGGCATGGAGGATGGTGCAATCCGCAGCGATTGGCGCCAGACCGCCCCCATCGTCAAGGAATAACGCAATGATGAAGACTCTGCGCTCGTCCACCCTCTGGCTTGCCGGTGCGACATCCATCGCGGCCATGCTGGTGGGTTGTTCGCCATCGCCCGGCGATTCGCCGCCGCTGTCGATGCAAAAGGCCATGGCCGCACCATCGCCAACCGCTCCACTCGCCGTGGCGCGCGGCAAGATTGAAGTGGAGGGCGGCTTGCTGGAGCTCGGCACTGGCATTGACGGCACCATCCAGCAATTGCCGGTGAAAGAAGGCCAGAGCGTGCAAAAGGGCCAGCTGCTGCTGCGCATTGCCGACGATGCTTCGCGCGCCGATCTGGCCGTGGCCGAATCGGAGTGGAAGCTCGCCCAGGCACGCCAGAAGGCCAAGGCCGCGCGGCTGCCCGCACTCAAGCAAACGCTCACGCGCTGGCAAACGGCGGCGCGCGAAGGTGCGGCCGACATGCAGAACGTGGACGAAGCCGCGCAAGCGCTGCGTGATGCGCAATCCGACGCCGATGTCGCCGCTGCGGAAATCAAAGTTTCTCAAGCCAAGGTCGAGCAATTGCGCTCGCAGCAAAAGCGTTTTGAATTGCATGCGCCTGAAGCCGGAACCGTGGTGCGTTTACACGCCCATGTAGGCAGCCAGGCAAGCACCTTGCGCCCGAGCATCACGCTGCTGCCGCAACGCCCGCTCATCGTGCGCGCCGAGCTCAACGAAAGCTTTGCCAACGCCGTGCGCGAAGGCATGCGCGCCAATGTCGTGATCGATGGCGACAGCGATGCCGGCACGGCACTGCCCGAGGCCAAGGTGCTGCGCATCAGCCCGGTGTTCGGCGCGGCGCATCTGCAAGACGACACGCAGCGCGGACCGGTTCGCATCATTGAATGTGTGCTGGCATTTGACCAACCACCGGCCAAGGCCCGCGTGGGACAAAACGTGAGGGTGACCTTCCATGAATAAACGCATCGATCTGCATCCGGTAGCCCCTGGCTGGATGGTGCAATCCGACTTCGACGGCACCATCAGCGTGCTCGACGTGACCGACACTTTGCTGCAACGCTTTGGCCAGCCGGGCTGGCAAGAACTGGAAGACGCGTGGGAGCGCGGCGAGATTGGTTCGCGTGAATGCATGAAGGGCCAGGTGGCGTTGCTCGACATGAGCGAAGCCGAACTGCGCGCGCACCTCGACACGATCGAGATTGACCCCGGTTTTGCGGGCTTTGTGGACACCGCTCGCGCCCATGGCATCCAGGTGCAGGTGGTGAGCGACGGTATCGATTACGCGATCCGCCATGTGCTGCAGCGCCATGGTCTGGGCCATCTGGAAGTGATTGCCAACCGCTTGGTGGCTGCCGGTGAACGCAGCTGGCGACTTGAATCGCCATGGGCGAGCGCACGTTGCCAACGCGCCAGCGGCAATTGCAAGTGCGAGCGCCTGGCCGAGCAGCAGGGCCTGCATGGCCGCGTGCTGTATGTGGGTGACAGCACGTCGGACTTCTGTGTGTCGCACACGGCGGATTTTGTGTTGGCGAAGTACAAGCTCATCGCGCATTGCGAGCAGCATGGCATTTCGCACGCGCCCTTCGAGACCTTCGCGCAGGCCACGGCCTTGCTGGAAAAGGTCGCGCTGGGGCTGGAGGTTTCGGTATGAACGCCGCTGATGGATTTGCTGCCGTACAACGCAGCGTGAGCGAAAACACGGTGGATGCCGCCGAGCTGCAAACGCTGTGCATCACGCCGAATGAATTCGTGCTGCCGGGCTTCGGCCCCGCCGCGCGCACCGGTGTGTTGCTGGTGCATGGTTTGACGGGCACGCCCGCAGAAATGCGCGTGCTTGGCAAGGGCTTGAATCGCCAGGGGTTCACCGTGTACTCGGTGCAATTGGCCGGCCACTGCGGCGAGATGGCCGATCTGGTCGACACCCGCTGGGGCGACTGGCTGGCCAGTGTCGAATCGGGGCTGGACCGCTTTGCCGATCACGTCGATCAAGTCGTGGTGAGCGGCCTTTCGATGGGCGCTTTGCTGTCGCTCGCGATTGCCGAAAAGCGCCCCGAAAAAGTGGCGGGCGTGTGTGCGCTGTCGACCACCTTCCGTTATGACGGCTGGAGCATTCCCAGCTACACCAAGCTCGCGTTTTTACTGCCCCTGTTCCGCTCGCTCGGCATTGGCCGCAAGAGCGTGTTCATGGAAGCGCCGCCGTACGGCATCAAGGACGAAGCGCTGCGCAAGCGCATCGTCGAGGCCATGCACAGCGGTGACAGCGCGGCGGCCGGCTTGCCGGGCAACCCTTGGTGGTCGATCATCGAGCTGCGCCGTTTGTCCGCCCATGTGCAGTCGCATCTGGCCGAGCTGCGTGCGCCGATTCTGGCGATTCATGCGAACGAAGACGATATTTCAGCAGTGTCGAACGCGCTCGATATTCAGCGCGGCGCGGTCAACACCCAGGTCGACTTGGTGCTGCTCGACAACTGTTATCACATGATCACCATCGACCGCGAGCGCCGCGCCGTGATCGCCAGCATCAACGCGTTCGTCGGCCGCATCGCAGAACAGGGACGCGAGCGTGCAGCACTGCACGCCGCGGAGGCTGTGCAGCATGGGGAGTGAGCTTTCGCCGCTGGTCATCACACTGTGGGTGCTCAACGTGTTGGTGGACAGCGGTGGTCAGCTCGCATTCAAGGCGGCGGCCAGCCAGCCGCCGCTGGAGCTCGATGGCATGGCGCGCTGGCGCTTCATGCTCAAGCGCCCGTGGCTCTGGATTGGCGTGGCTTGTTATGTGGCCGAGTTCATTTTCTGGCTCGCGTTTCTGTCGCTGGTGCCGCTCTCGGATGGCGTGCTGCTGGGCTCCATCAACATCGTCGCGATCATGATTGCCGGACGTTTTCTGTTCAATGAAAAGCTCGCCCCGATGCGCGTGGCCGGCATCATTCTGGTCTCGATCGGCGTGGCGATTGTGGGGTTGAAGGCATGAAGCGTTTTTACGTGATCGGCTTTCTGGTGCTGATGGCCTTCGACACGCTGGCGCAGATCAGCTTCAAGCAAGCCGGAGACGCCGCCTTGCCGCTGGAGTTTTCCTCGGCCTGGCTGGTGCGCGTGTTTGGTCAGCCCTGGATTTATGGCGCGTTTGTCGGCTACATCGGCGCGTTCTTCACGTGGATGAGTTTGCTCAAGCGCGCCCCCATCGGCCCGGCGTTCGCCGCATCGCATCTCGAAATCATCACCGTGCTCGCGCTCTCGCACTATCTGTTCAAGGAAGAAATCGGCTGGCCGCAGGTCGTCGGTTGCCTGTTCATTCTGGCGGGCATTGTGTGTCTTGCGCTGAGCGAAACTGAAGAGGCTGACGAGCACAAAGATGGTTCTGGCCCTAGCGCTACCGGCCATTCCGGCGCGGGTTCGACCAGCGCCAGCGCGGCGCAATTGACCAAGCACTGAACGGTTGTTGATTGGCCTTTAAACTTCGGTGATGAAGGTCACACGCGTCACTGTTCCTCCCACCGCTGGCTTACCCCTTCGCTTTGGCGATTTGATGCCTTGGGGCGACTCCAATTTTGAAGAAGTGCTGGCCGAGTGGCTGGGCGTGCCAGATGCGCAGGTCGAGTGCTCGGGCACATCGGCGCTGATGGTGGCGCTTCGGATGCTTCGCAGAAAAGCGCCACTTCGCAACCAGGTGATCGTTCCGGCCTACACCTGCCCGCTGGTCGTCATGGCGATCTCGCAGTGCGACATGCAGGTGCGATTGTGTGATCTGCATGCTGATACCTTCGATTTTGATCCCGAGGTGCTGCGCTCGCTGTGCAACGAGAGCACGTTGGCCGTCGTACCCACGCACTTGGGCGGACGAATTGCCGATGTGGCGCTTGCCATGGAGTGCGCCAGAGCTGTGGGTGCTTCGGTCATCGAAGATGCGGCACAGGCACTTGGTGCGCGCGTGAATGGCGAATCAGTGGGTCTGCAAGGCGATGTCGGCTTGTTTAGCTTGGCCGTGGGTAAGGGACTCACCACCTACGAAGGCGGCGTGTTGATTTCGCGCGATGCAGACCTGCGCAAGCGGCTGCGCCAAGTGCATGACCGCACCGTAGGTTTCAGCCTGGGTTGGGAGTTGCTGCGCAGCGCCGAGCTGCTGGGCTACGCCGCTGTCTACCGCCCCAGCACCATGGACTGGGCCTACGGCGCGCCGTTGCGCAAGAGCCTCGCCAGCGACGACTGGGTGGGCGCGGCGGGCGATGATTTCGATGCCTTCATTCCGGAGCACACGTTAGGCGTATGGCGTCAGCGCGTGGGCGTACGCGCCTTGAAGCGTTTGACCGCACATCTGCGTCAAGCCGAAGAACGCGCGCTGCCGCGTCGCGCACAGTTGGCAGCCATCCCCGGAATCGAAGTGATTGGTGACGCGGCCACCAACGCGCAAGGCACCTGGCCGGTGATCTTGCTGCGCATGCCAAGCCGCCAATCGCGCGACGCGTTGATGCGCTCGCATTGGGCGTCCAACTGGGGCTTGTCCCTGCCATTCGTGAATGTGCTGCCCGACTACGAACGCTACGCCCCGCTACTGGGCGCGGCGCGAAACGATCGCGTGGTGTACGCACGCGATTGGGCGAAGCGCCTCGTTGCGGTGAGCAACAGCGAGTGGCTTACGGATGCGCTGTTTGCGCAATTGGTGGCGGGTTTGACAGATTGTGTTCGCGCGCCTTGAGGGCGTTGCGGCGCTCGGCCACGTAGTCGCGTGTGAGCGGCACCGACTCCTGCTTGCGCGCGAGTTGCACCTGAAAAATGGCGATGTCCTGATAGCGGAACGCCGTCTCTGACATCGACAGATAGAACTCCCACATGCGGCAAAAGCGTTCGTCGTACAGCGCCGCAGCCTCTGCGCGCCGCGCCATGAATCGCTCGCGCCACAAGCGCAAGGTGGTGGCGTAGTGCAGGCGCAGCACCTCGATATCGGTGATCACCAAACCTGAGCGTTCCACCGCTGGCGTGAACTCCGACATCGCCGGAATATGCCCACCGGGGAAGATGTAGCGCTCGATCCACGGGTTGTTGAAATCCGGCGTTTCCATGTTGCCGATGAAGTGCAGCAGCATCACGCCGTCGTCTTTGAGCAGGCTGTAGCACTGCTTGAAGAACGCGTCATGAAAGCGCGCGCCGACATGCTCGAACATGCCCACCGAGACGATGCGATCGAACGGGCCCTGGGTGTCGCGGTAGTCCTCGAGTTGGTACTCCAGCCGGCCTTTGACCTGCGATGCCGCGGCACGTTTCTTGGCTCCCTCCAACTGCTCGGTGGAGAGCGTCACACCCTTCACGTAGCCCGCATCGGCCACCTCGGCGATGTAGCGCGAGAGGCCACCCCAGCCGCAGCCAATGTCGAGCACGCGCTGGCCCGGCTCCACCAGGAGCTTGGCGGTGATGTGGCGCTTCTTCGCTAGTTGCGCGGTCTCCAGGTCTTCGTCGCCCTGCTCGAAATACGCGCAGGAGTATTGGCGATCGCTGTCGAGAAACAGCTGGTACAGCCGGTCGTCCAGATCGTAGTGGTGCGAGACGTTGGCGCGCGATTTGCTCCGCAAGTTATTTTGCAGAATCGGCCGCAGACGCATGCGCCAGGCATCGATCATCTGCACCGCCGCGCTGTCGGGCGTGTCTTGCGAGTCGCGCAGCACCAGCTCCAGCACGTCGTATACCGAGCCACGCTCGACGACGAGACGCTCCTGCATGAAGAGCTCGCCAAAATTCAGATCGGGGTCGCGCAGCAGCGCGAAGACGGCGCGCTTGTCGGTGAATCGAATGCGCGCTTGCGGGGTTCCGCCATCGCCAAACTGCAGCACGGCACCCGAAGGAGCCACCACTTCGAGCTGACCTCGTTTCACCAGCGGCGCAAAGGCGCGTCGCAGCATGTTCTCGGTCAGCTTGTCGATCATGGGGTTCCCTCCGTGATGATGATGGTGGCCATGCTAGTCACACCATATGACAGCGCGCGATTCGCTCCACCAGTCGTTCGTTGATGGCATGTTGCCCGACCTGGCTTGCGGCCAGCTCATGGGCATTGATCTCGGTGTCTTGTCCGTCGGAAGCACTGAGCCAGCGCTTCCACCAGGTGGCGTAGCGCCACGACGACACATCGCCCGTGATATCGCTGCCCACAATCTGCCCCTGCAGCGCGTCGATGATGGCCGTCGAGTCTTCCTCGCGCATCTGGCCCTGGTCCCAGTTGGTGCGCACCACATCGGGGGCGAACACGTCCTTGTCGATGCTGAGGTAGGTGGGTTGTTGGTTCTTGCTGAGTAATTGTGCGAGCGCGTGCGACAGCTCGGTGACGCTGCTGAAATTGCGAAAGCCCTTGTCGAGCTTCTTGCGTGCGGCCCAGTCGGTGTTGACGCCGCAGCTCCAGTAGGTGAGCTTGCCCGCGCGCAGCGGTGCCAGATAGTTTTCCCACGCGTGGCCTGCGCCAATGTCTTGCGAGGTGATGCCCGCCACATGCACATGCGACACCGCAGGGTGCATGGCGACGCGCCGCACCCACGAGCCGCAGTGCACGCCCCAGGGGAACAGCATGTTGTCGGGATGGTTGTCGAGCACCACCACGCGCATGGGGTTGCCAGCGCTGAAGCCTTGGCTGGCAATGCAGCGCTCCATCAACAACCAGCTCAGGTGGTGAAAATCTCCGCTGCCCATAAGCGCCGTGCCGTACTCTGCTGGCAGCTGCGCCTCCACCGCTTTGCGAAACGCCGCATAGCGGCGCGTGGTGCAGCCAAAGCGCACGGCCTCTTGCCAGTCGGTTAAATGCAGACGGGTTTCATCGTCCAGCGGCCCGACGGAACCATCCACATTCAGCACCAGCGGTTGGAGTCGTGTCGTACTCATGCTTGTTCACTCCATTGCCGGTCACTCTCGAAGTGCCCCGCAAAGTGGCGGCCCAGCGCGCGCAATACCGGGTTGCGGATGAACACCGCGTGCTGCGTGAAGGTGAATTGCGCGCCCAGCTGCGCCTTCACTTCCGGATCGGTCCAGCCCGCCACATAGTGCGTGAGCCCGCGCTCGATCGCGTATTCGAGATTCACCATCCAGCTTACAAAATACAGATTCGCCTCACGCGCCTGCGGGTATGCGAGGCCGATGTATTTGTCGATGAGCTTGCCGTCTTGCTCGAAGCACAGGTTCCACCCCAGCAAGGACTTGGTCTCTGCATCGCGGTATTCAAAAACGATTCCAGCATTCGATGCGTCACGCAACACGGTCGCAAAGAAACTGCGCGTGAGTTTGTCGAAGTGAATCTCGCTTTGCGCGTAGACCCCTTCAAACAAGGCGTAGTACGC
>CALMCS010000757.1 GCA_937862875.1 uncultured Comamonadaceae bacterium | reverse complement strand
AATCCACAACATTCAGCCCCCTCCAATCTGCACGAATGCTTGCCGGCATGAATCGGCATTGCTAGACTTTGCATCTTCGATCTCGCACTTCAAGACAATTCCTGTTGCGACGATCGTTTGATGTTTCTTATCTTCTCTTCCCCTCACTGCAAAGGAGCAGCAACATGAAGCTGACTGCTGAAAAAGTAAACCATTCGGACCTTTGCTGCATGAGCGAGGTGGCCGCGCTGGCCTGAGTTTTTTCACTCGTCATTCGTTTTCAACGGTCAATGCCTGAACTCGATTCACTGCGTTGACATGACGAGTCGCCTGGCGATCCTCTGATCGCCACATGGTCTGAAAGACAGACCGAAAAAGCCCTTGGTGTCTGGCGCCGCGCTGCTTTCGCAGATGCAGCTCACTGCCTGTTTTTCAGTGCCGCATTCACTCGCGTGAAGCGGTGGCGCTGAAGGCTTCATTACGTCTTTCAGATTTCAATTCTCTATGGGCAATCTCATTTTTGATGAGGGTGATACGCGCGTTCGCGTCATCACCAACGAGCGCGTTTGGCTAGAAGATGCCGCGCTTGAACAACTTCGCATTACCGCCAGACTTCCGCATATCCGCGAGGCCGTTGGCCTGCCGGATCTGCATCCGGGCCGGGGCTATCCGGTGGGGGCGGCATTTTTCTCTGTCCATCATTTCTACCCCGCGCTGGTGGGTGGCGACATCGGCTGCGGCATGGGTCTTTGGCAGACCGATCTGCGCGCGCATGTGGCCTCGGCGAGCAAGCTGGAGAAGCAACTGGGCAACATCGACGGGCCGCTTCCCGAAGGCTTGATGGAGGATGCGCTCGCACAGCTGCGCGAGATCGCTACCGAACATCTTCCCGCCACGTTTCACATGCTCGGCGAGAGCCTGGGCACGATTGGCGGGGGCAACCACTTCGCCGAATTGCAGCTGGTGGATGCGGTGTACGACGAGGCTGCGGGCATCGACAAAAAGCGCGTGCATCTGCTGGTGCACAGTGGTTCGCGCGGGCTGGGCGGTGCGATATTGCGTGCGCATGTCGAGCAGTTCGGGCACGCCGGTCTCGCGGCAGACTCGCTGGCTGCGCGCGACTACCTGGCGCAGCATGATGCGGCGCTTGAGTATGCAAGCCTGAACCGCATCTGGATCGCGCGCCGCATTCTGCAGGCGATGCGTGCCAAGGCGCAGTACCTGCTCGATGTGAGCCACAACCATGTGGTGCCTGCGCGGTTCTGCGGAGCGGATGGCTTCCTGCATCGCAAGGGGGCCACGCCGGCGGATCAGGGGATGGTGATGATTCCGGGATCGCGCGGCGACTTCAGCTATCTGGTGATGCCGTTGGTCGATTGCCATGATGCGCTCGATTCGCTGGCGCATGGTGCGGGCCGCAAGTGGGCACGCAGCGACTGCGCGGGCCGGCTGGCGCACAAGTTCAAATCCGACGAACTGCGCAAAACGCGCTTTGGCAGCACGGTGGTGTGCAGCGACAAGGAGCTGCTCTACGAGGAAGCACCGCAAGCCTACAAGGACGTGGATGACGTGGTCGCCTCGCTGGTCGACGCGGGGCTGGTGCGCTTGATTGCGCGCTTCAAGCCGCTGCTCACGTACAAGAAGGGAGCGATGGCCACATGCTGCTGATCAAGATGCTTCAAATCACTGCCGCGCACGGCCCGGGCGAATGCGAACAGGCCGTTGCGATCACGCTGCGCGCTTTGCTGCGCGATGCTGAACAGCGCGGCGTAGCGCTGCAGATCGTCGAGGAAAACGCGAGCGCCGTGGGCTACAAATCCGTGCTGTTGCAGTTGCCGCAAGACGTGCCGCAAGCCTGGCTCGCCACGTGGGTCGGCAACGTGCAATGCGTGTTTGCCAGCCCGCTGCGCCCCGGTCACCGACGCAAGAACTGGTTTGTAGGCGTGCAGCGCTGCGACCTGCCCGATCCAGAAACCGTACAGATCGCGGATCAGGACATCGTGTTTCAGGCGTGCCGCGCGTCGGGCAAGGGAGGGCAGCATGTGAACACCACGGATTCGGCGGTTCACGCGCTGCATGTTCCGAGTGGAATTGCCGTGAAGGTCATGGCCGAGCGCAGTCAGCACGCGAACAAGCGATTGGCGCGTTCGTTGATTGCCATGCGGCTCGCCGAGCGACAGGAGCTGAAAAAAGAGGCCGCGAAGCAGGAGCGGAGTCAGCAGCATTGGTCGCTGATCCGGGGCAATCCAGTCCGGGTTCTGCGCGGCTTGTAGCGGTTCGTAGCGGTCTGACGCCAGCGCGCTGGCGGTGAAACTCGTTGCCGCAGGGGTCAGGAATACAGTGCTTCCTGACCCTTCAATTCGAACCGAAAGACCGCGCCGCGCGCGGGCAGCTTCAGCAGTTGGATATCGCAATCGTGCAATTGCAGGATGCGCTTGACGATCACGAGGCCGAGGCCTCCGCTGCCGGAGCCGCCCGAGCGTGAGCCGCTCGAAAACACCGGGCGTACGAACAGTGACTTCTGCAGCTCCGGCGGGATGCCCGGTCCGGAATCGCTGATCTGCACCGTGACGCCACCGCTTTTTTGTGCACGCAGCTGCACGATGATTTCACCGCCTTCGGGCGTGTGCTTGATGGCGTTGTCGAGCAGGTTGGTGAGCACGCGCTCGATCATGCCGAGGTCGGCGGACACGGCGGGCAGGCCCGCTTCGATGTCCGGCACCAGTCGTTGGTGCCGGGCTTCCGCGGCCAGCTCGAACTTCTGGAAAATGTCCTGCACCAGATCGGGCAGGGCGAAGTTTTCCTTTTCCGGCTTGACCACGCCGTATTCCAGTCGCGCCAATTCAAACACTTCTTGCGCGAGCCTCCCGACCTTGCGGCTTTGGCCGAGCGCGATTTCCAGATAGCGCCTGCGATCCGCTTCATCGAGCGTATCGGCCTTGAGCAGCAAGGTCTCCAGATAGCCGTGCAGCGATGTGAGCGGCGTGCGCAGATCGTGGGAAATGTTGGCGAACAGCTCGCGGCGTTGCTGGTCCTGCAGCGTGAGTTCGCGCCACTGCTCGGCAATGCGGCTGCGCATTTGCAGGAACGCCTGACCGAGTTGGGCAATCTCGTCTTTGCCCTGGGAGAGGCGTTCCAGCGTCGGCGTATCGGCGTCGAGTGCGGCCATGCCCTCGGTCTCAAAGCGCTTGACGGCCTGGGTGAGTTCGCGCAGCGGCCGCGTGATGAGCCAGAACGCGGCGATACCGGCCAGCAGGCCGAGCAGCGCCACCAGCAGCATGGAGCGCACGGTGGTGTGGAGCACGTTGTCTGCGGCGACATTGGCGGCCAGTGCGTCGTGCTCTTCGCCCTGCAGCACCACGTAGACATAGCCGGCGTCGTGGCCCACCACGCGCAGGGGCGCGGCGCTGAATACTTTTTTGGCGCTGAGGCTGCGCGGGTCATCTCCGCCGATCGGCAGCGGCGCGCCGGCCAGCAATTGTTGAATCGGTTCGAGCGCCACACGCTCGCGTTTCAAGTGTCCGTCCGGAGCGGCCTGGGCGACGATGCGTCCGTCCAGCGCCAGCAGATAGAGCTCGACGCTGGGGTTCACGTCCATCAGCTTGCCGAACAACTCCTTCACGGCCTCCTGATTCAAGCCGCCGGGTTGCATCAGCTCGGAATTCTCGGCAATGTGGGCGGCGAGGCCCTTGGACAGGCGCTGCACCACCTCCTGCTCGTGCATGCTGCTCGATCGCACCTGCAGCCACACCGACAGGCCGCAGCACACCAGCAGCAGCACGGCGAAGACGACGGACAGCCGCCGCGACAGCGTGGTCCAGCGCATCATGACGGAGCGCCGCCCGGTGCCTCGGTGGAGGCGGCCAGCTTGTAGCCGCGACCCCAGACGGTGAGAATGCGGCGCGGCTCCGCCGGATCGGCCTCGACCTTGATGCGCAGGCGGTTGATGTGCGTGTTGACGGTGTGCTCGTAGCCATCGTGCTGATAGCCCCAGACCTGGTTGAGCAGATCGAGCCGCGAGAACACCTTGCCCGGATTGCGTGCAAAGAAGTACAGCAGATCGAACTCGCGTGGCGTGAGCTCGATGGGCTTGCCATCCACGCGCACCTCGCGCGCCAGCGGCTCGATGTCGAGATTGCCGAGCGTGAGGCTGCCCGAATCCAGACGGGCGTTGCGTGCCAGCGCGTCCGTGCGCCGCAGCAATGCCTTCACGCGGGCCACCAGTTCCATCACCGAAAACGGCTTGGCGAGGTAGTCGTCGGCACCCAGTTCCAGGCCCAGGATGCGGTGCACTTCGCTGGAGCGGGCGCTGATGATGATGATCGGCGTATAGCGCGTCATGGCCCGCGCGCGGCGGCAGATCTCGAGGCCGTCGACCCCCGGCAGCATCAGGTCGAGCACCAGCGCATCCCACTGGCCGCGCTCGAGCTCGCGCAGGCCGGCATGGCCGTCGGCGGCATGTTCGACGGCATAGCCCTCATCGCCCAGATGCATGCGCAGCAGTTCGGCGATGTGGGGGTCGTCTTCGATGATCAATACACGTTTGGCGGAGTCCATGGATGGACATTCTCGCGCGAACCGGGATGTCGAGTTATCACAAATTATTGAAGATTGCGTGATACATCGGTCATGGGGTGCGGCCAACAATTCAAACCATGTTGAACACACACACCACCTCGATGACGCCGGCGACCGCTGCGACTGCGGCGGCCCAGACTGCGTCAGACGCCCGCCGCCCCGTGCATCCGCTGTGGATGCGCATCACGCACTGGCTGAATGCGCTGGCCGTGGTGGTGCTGGTGATGAGCGGCTGGCGCATCTACAACGCCTCACCGTTTTTCCCCTTCCAGATTCCCGCCTCTTTCACGCTGGGTGGTTGGCTGGGCGGCGCATTGCAATGGCACTTTGCGGCCATGTGGCTGCTGGTGTTCAACGGAGTGGTCTATCTGGCCATGAACCTCCTGAGCGGCCGATTCGCCCGCAAGTTCTTTCCGCTCGCTCCACGCGGCGTCCTGCACGACGCGTTGGCCGCCTTCCGGGGCAAGCTCTCGCACGCCGATCCACGTCAATACAACCAGGTGCAGAAGCTGGCCTACCTGCTGGTGGTGCTCGACCTGATCGTGATCGTTCTGTCGGGACTGGTGCTCTGGAAATCCGTTCAATTCTCCACCTTGCGTGAGCTGCTGGGCGGCTACGAAGCGGCGCGGCGCATCCACTTCTTTGCGATGGCGTTCATCGTTGCGTTTGTGGCCGTGCATCTGGTGATGGTGGCACTGGTGCCCCGCACCCTGCTCACGATGCTGCGCGGCAAGCGAGGCCAATCATGATGAAAATATTCAAAGCCCCCACCCTCGTGGGTATCGACGGCGAAACCGCCTTGCGTGAGGCCAATGCCTTGCTGGCCAAGCGGCTCGATCAACCGGCCCGCCGCGCGTTTCTGCGCCGCTCGCTCACGCTGGGAGGCCTCTCGCTGTTGACGGGTTGCAGTCTGGACAGCAATGCCCAGGTGGAAACCGCGCTCGCCAAAATCTCGCGCTTCAACGACACCATGCAGGGCCTGCTCTTCAGCCCGACGCAACTCGCGCCCACGTACACCGAAGCGGAGATCACCCGACCCTTCCCCTTCAACGCGTTCTACGGCGAGAGCGAGGTCGTCGAGGTGGACGAGTCCCAGTACCGGCTCGAAGTCACGGGCATGGTGGCCGACAAGCGCAGTTGGCAGCTCGATGAGCTGCGCGCCATGGAGCAGCACGACCAGATCACGCGCCACATCTGCGTGGAAGGCTGGAGTGCCATTGGCCGCTGGGGCGGCGTGAAGTTCTCGGATTTTCTGCAGCGCATTGGGGCCGACACCAGCGCCAAGTACGTGGGCTTCAAGTGTGCGGACGACTACTACACCAGCATCGACATGCCCACCGCGCTGCATCCGCAGACCCTGCTCGCGCTGAGCTACGACGGTGCACCGCTGCCGCCCAAATACGGCTTCCCGATGAAGCTGCGCATGCCCACCAAGCTGGGCTACAAGAACCCGAAACACATTCAGGCGATTTTCGTGAGCAACACCTTTTCTGGTGGCTACTGGGAAGACCAGGGCTACAACTGGTTCGGAGGCAGTTGAAGGGCCAGCAACGCCGTTCAACTGCCGCTGAAAGCGAGTGGCAAGGTTCCCTGGAACCGAGCCCATTGTGAAGATGAAACCGTATCCATCCAACCATCCATCAACCAACTGGAAGACTCAAATGACCAAGCTCACCACCACCGTACTCGCCGCCTTCATCGCTTTGGCAGGCGCCTCCGCTTTTGCGGCTGACGAGATGTCCAAGGACGGCATGGCGAAAGACTCGATGGCCAAGGACTCGATGTCCAAGGACGCCATGAAAAAGGATTCGATGTCGAAAGACGCGATGAAAAAAGACGGCATGAAGAAAGACGGCATGAAGAAGGACTCCATGCACAAGGACACCATGGGCAAGGGCTCGATGATGAGCGACAAGCCATCGACCAACGGCACGCCCATGGAAGGCAGCAAGCAATAAGCCATCCCACCATCCGCCCACGGACCCTCACAGCAGTGGCCACCTCGAAGGAAAAACCATCATGAAATCACTTGCCCGAAGCCTTGCCGCAGGCAGCCTGGCCACCGCTTTGATCTACCTTGCCATCCCGTCATTCGCCGAGACCATGAAGCGTGTGCCGGCGCTCGCCAACGACACCTCCGTGGGCGCGACTGCCAAAACCGCCACCGCGGTGCTGGCGGGCGGTTGCTTCTGGGGTGTGCAAGGCGTGTTCCAACACGTCAAGGGCGTCACCAATGCCGTGTCTGGCTACGCGGGCGGCGACGCCAAAACGGCCAATTACAGCCAGGTGGGTTCGGGGCGCACCGGTCATGCCGAGGCGGTGCAGATCACCTACGACCCGGCGCAGATCAGCTACGGTCAGCTGCTGCAGATCTATTTTTCCGTGGCGCACGACCCCACCGAGTTGAACCGCCAGGGCCCCGACACGGGAACGCAGTACCGGTCCACGATCTTTGCCGACAACGCGGAGCAGGCACGGGTCGCCGCGGCGTATGTGGCGCAGCTCAATCAGGCCAAGGTGTTCGGCAAGCCGCTGGCCACCACCATCGAGACGGCCAAGCCATTTTTCACCGCCGAGAATTACCATCAGAACTATCTGACTCTGAACCCCAAACAGCCCTACATCGTGTACAACGATCTACCGAAGGTGGAAGCCTTGAAGACGCTGTTCCCGCAGACGTATCGGGCCACGCCTTCGCTGGTTCCCACCAGTGCGCAATAGGGGTGAATGACCTGCTTTTTCAACGTACCCGGCGACAAGTTTGGGTATGAAACTGGTTTGTAACTCGTTTTGTGCAAAAATTGAAACTCGATTACAAACTAATGAGACTTTGAACGCCATGCAGCAGATTCGTCGCGCCACCAAAATCGTTGCCACCCTGGGTCCCGCTTCCAGCGACCCGCAATTGCTCGAGCAGATGATCCGCGCCGGCGTGAACGTCGTTCGGCTGAACTTCAGCCACGGCAAGGCGCAGGACCATATCGATCGCGCCACCGCAGTGCGCGCGGCCGCCATGCGTGCCGGTCGCGAAGTGGCGATCATGGCCGACCTGCAAGGGCCGAAGATCCGCGTCGGCAAGTTTGTCGACGGCAAGGTCATGCTCGAGGCGGGCGCTCCCTTTGTGCTCGACGCCTCGCGCACCGAGCTGGGCGACATCAACGGCGTGGGCCTCGATTACAAGGAACTGCCGCGCGATGTGAAGCCGGGTGACGTGCTGTTGCTCAACGACGGCCTGATCGTGCTGACCGTGGATTCGGTGCGCGGTGAGTCGGTGTTCACCAAGGTGAAGATTGGCGGCGAGCTGTCCAACAACAAGGGCATCAACAAGCAGGGCGGTGGTCTGACCGCGCCCGCGCTCACCGCCAAGGACATGGAAGACATCCGCACGGCGATGAGCTTTCAGGCCGATTACGTGGCCGTGAGCTTCCCCAAGAACGCGACCGATATGGAAATGGCGCGCCAGCTGTGTCTGGTGGCCGGTGCCGAATATCGCCACAAGCCGGGTCTGGTCGCCAAGATCGAGCGGGCCGAAGCGGTGCCGCTGCTGGAGGAAATCCTGCGCGTCTCGGACGGCATCATGGTGGCGCGTGGAGATCTGGCGGTGGAGGTGGGCAATGCGGCCGTGCCTGCGCTGCAGAAGAAGATGATCAAGATGGCGCGCGAGATGGACAAGTTCGTGATCACCGCTACCCAGATGATGGAAAGCATGATCACCAACCCGGTTCCCACACGCGCCGAAGTGAGCGATGTGGCGAACGCGGTGCTGGATGGAACCGACGCCGTGATGCTCAGCGCGGAGACCGCTGCGGGCCGTTATCCGCTCGAGACCGTGGAAGAGATGGCGAAGATTTGCGCGGCTGCCGAAGCCGCGGAAGATCGCGAGCGTGACAACGATTTCACCGGTATGACGCTGGGCCGTATCGATCAGTCCATCGCCATGGGCGCGCTATTCACCGCAAACCATCTGGGCGCCAAGGCGATTGTGGCCATGACCGACAGCGGCTCCACGGCGCTGTGGATGAGCCGCCACCGGATTCATATTCCCATTTACGCGCTGACGCCCAAAGTGACGACCCAGCGCAAGATGGCGATGTACCGCAATGTGCGCCCGTTGCTCATGGACACCAGTGCCGACCGCGATACGGCGCTCGAGCAGGCCGAAGGCCATCTCAAGATGCGCAACATCGTTCAGCACGGCGATCTGTATGTGATCACTTGTGGCGAGCCGATGGGTGCGCCAGGCGGTACCAATATGATGAAAATCTGCCGGGCCCAGTGATCGCCCACTGGTTCGCGTAGTGTCTGACCACCAGAGCCACGAGTGTGGCGCTGGTGACTCCCACGAGGACGCCCGCCATCACATCGGACGGGGAATGCACGCCCAGGCAGATCCGGCTCCAGGCGATGGCGGCGGCGCATGCCCAGACCGCTATCGAGACCAGGCGGCCATAACGGAATAGGGCGTTGAGCCCGATCGCGAGGGTCACGCCCTGCGCCAGCGCAAAGCCAATCGTTGCATGCATGCTCGGGAAGGATGCGCGTGCGCTGTGTTTGATCCACTGCATGCCCCAACCCAGCTGGGCCGGTCGGGCGGTGGGCCAGTACAGGCGCAAGGTATAGGTCACCAGACTCGCCAGCAACATTGACATCAGCACGATCAGCAGGGCGCGCTTGAGGGCATGGGACCCCAGAATGAAAGCGAGTACAAACCCACATCCGAGCACAAGGGGCAAAGAGGTGGATAACCAGCGGGCGATGCTGACCACGGACGCCGGCGTGGCCGTGGATGCGTTGATGGACATGAACAGCGCATAGTCAAAAGGCAGCATTTCGGGGGAGGCGTGTGGCGCCTTGGAGGGGAATTGCCGCCAATCTACGCACCAATGCTGAAGGCTTTGTGAATAAAACAGGGGTTCGAACCCGTCATTGGATGTCGCCGTGAAAAAAAGGGGCGAAACAGGTGGGATTTCGCTGGACTCGCACAACCGGCTAAAATCGTCAGTTACCAACCGGTTACCAACTTGGCTGCGGGCGTTTTCATTGCGCTGGCGGATGAAGTTCGCCGGTAGTACAGATCAACAACTTTCTACGGACTACCCCATGCCTCTCGTCTCGATGCGCGAATTGCTCGACCATGCCGCCGAAAACGGTTATGGCATCCCAGCCTTCAACGTCAACAATCTTGAGCAAGTGCAAGCCGTGATGTCGGCTGCCGATGAAGTGGGCTCGCCCGTGATCTTGCAGGCCAGCGCTGGCGCTCGCAAGTACGCCGGTGAATCGTTCATCAAGCACCTGATTCAGGCGGCCGTCGAGGCTTACCCGCACATTCCTCTGGTGATGCACCAGGATCACGGCACTTCGCCCGCGATCTGCCAGGGCGCGCTGAACCTGGGCTTCGGCTCGGTGATGATGGACGGTTCGCTGCGTGACGACGGCAAGACCCCTGCGGACTTCGACTACAACGTCGACGTGACCCGCCAGGTGGTGGCAATGGCGCACAAGATCGGCGCGACCGTGGAAGGCGAACTCGGCTGCCTGGGCTCGCTCGAGACCGGTCTGGCGGGTGAGGAAGACGGCGTCGGCGCCGAAGGCGTGCTGGATCACTCCGCACTGCTGACCGACCCGGAAGAAGCCGCTCAGTTCGTGCAAGCCACCCAACTGGACGCGCTGGCGATCGCCATCGGCACCAGCCACGGCGCTTACAAGTTCTCGCGCAAGCCTACAGGCGATATCCTCGCGATCAGCCGCGTCAAGGAAATCCACAAGCGCATTCCCAACACCCACCTGGTGATGCATGGCTCCTCGTCGGTGCCGGCCGA
>CALMCS010000756.1 GCA_937862875.1 uncultured Comamonadaceae bacterium | reverse complement strand
TCGTCAGAATGCGCGGCTTGACCTTCTTCGCATCCACGCCCTTGAGCAGTGGATTCGCGCGAATCTTGGCCTCGATCGTCTCGCGTTCGAACTCGCTCTTGGGGATCGGGCCGATGATGCCGAAGTTGTTGCGCGTCGGCTTCAGGAAGACCGGAATCGCACCGGTCATGATGATCGAATGCAGGATCGACTTGTGGCAGTTGCGATCGACCAGAACCACATCGCCCGGAGCGACCGTGTGGTGCCAGACCATCTTGTTCGAGGTCGACGTGCCATTGGTCACGAAGAAGCAGTGGTCGGCATTGAAGATGCGTGCGGCATTGCGCTCGCTCTCGCCAATCGCGCCGTTGTGGTCCAGCAACTGGCCCAGCTCTTCCACCGCGTTGCACACGTCGGCGCGCAGCATGTTCTCACCGTAGAACTGGTGATACATCTGGCCCACGGGGCTCTTCAGGAACGCCACGCCGCCGCCGTGACCCGGGCAGTGCCACGAGTACGAACCGTCTTCGGCGTAATCCAGCAAGGCCTTGAAGAACGGCGGCTGAACGCCTTCCAGATAGGTCTTGGCTTCACGCAGAATGTGGCGGGCCACGAACTCTGGCGTGTCTTCGAACATGTGAATGAAACCATGCAGCTCGCGCAGGATGTCATTCGGCAGATGGCGTGCGGTCTTGGTTTCACCGTACACGTAGATCGGCACTTCGGTGTTCTTGCGACGCACTTCGGCGATGAAGTTGCGCAGACTCAGCACGATCGGGTCCAGGCCCGACTCCAACGTGAATTCTTCGTCGTCGATCGACAGAATGAACGCACTCGCGCGGCTTTGCTGCTGGGCGAATTGCGTGAGATCGCCGTAGCTTGTCACGCCGAGAACTTCAAAGCCCTCTTCTTCAATGGCGTGCGCCAAAGCACGGATTCCCAGACCGGATGTATTCTCGGAACGGTAGTCCTCGTCGATGATGACAATGGGAAAGCGGAATTTCATGCGCTGGCTCCAACAATGGGGCGAAAAAAACGAAACAGGCGCGAAGTGTAAGGAATATGCGTGACCATTCTTCAAACCTGCGGGTATTTCGCCCAAAATGTGTCGGTTAACCGACAAGATTGACACTCTCTTAGGGAAGGAGCCCTGCATATGCATCTGGATAGCGCCACTCTCTGGTGGATCATGGCCGGCATCACCGTCGCCGCAGAACTGCTGATTGGATCCTTCTATCTGCTGATGATCGCACTCGGCCTGGCCGCGGGTGGCCTCGCAGCCTGGCTGGGATTCGGCGACACCGCTCAGGTCACCATCGCCGCACTCATCGCCATTCTGGCCGTGGTGGGTTGCTACCTGGTCAAACGCACCCGCCCTGGCGACCCCTCGGCACGCGCGGACCGCAGCGTCAATCTGGACATCGGCGAGATCGTCCAGATCGACGCATGGCACAGCGACGGCACCGCACAGGTCAAATACCGCGGAGCCAACTGGACGGCCATCCACCGCCCCGGCATCACGCCCTCCACCGGCAACTACCGCGTCGCAGAACTGGTGGGCAATCGCCTGTTGGTTGATCCCGCCTGAACGCCAAGGCGAATACCGGCACCCCGCAGCAGGAACCTGCTACGCTCATGCCGGTATACGCCTTGTCTGCATGCCAGTCCGCTTGCCTGCCCAGACCCCATCCATCCACTGAAGGAACCAGTTCATGGAAATTGCAATCATCTTTGCCGCCATCGTCGCGATCTACATTTTTCTCGCCGTCAAGATCGTGCCCCAACAGAACGCGTGGGTGAAAGAGCGCCTGGGCAAATACGCAGGCACCCTCACCCCGGGCCTGAAATTCATCATCCCGTTCGTCGACAAGATCGCCTACAAGCACAGCCTGAAGGAAATCCCACTCGACGTCCCGAGCCAGGTCTGCATCACACGCGACAACACCCAGCTCCAGGTCGACGGCATCCTGTACTTCCAGGTCACCGACCCCATGCGCGCCAGCTACGGCTCGAGCAACTACATCACCGCCGTCACCCAGCTCGCGCAAACCTCGCTGCGCAGCGTGATCGGCAAGATGGAGCTCGACAAGACCTTCGAAGAGCGCGACATCATCAACGCCCAAGTGGTTGCAGCCATCGATGAAGCGGCCCTCAACTGGGGCGTGAAGGTCCTGCGCTACGAAATCAAGGACTTGACCCCACCCGCAGAAATCCTGCGCTCCATGCAAGCCCAGATCACCGCAGAACGCGAAAAGCGCGCCCTGATCGCCGCCTCCGAAGGCCGCCGCCAAGAGCAGATCAACATCGCC
>CALMCS010000755.1 GCA_937862875.1 uncultured Comamonadaceae bacterium | reverse complement strand
CCCCGAAGCAGGATCAGGAGACGGCCATGCTGGCCGGGGCCACGGCAAGATCCTCGCGGCGCAGCAGCACGACGCGCTGCGCACCTACACGCTGGCGATGACCGGCTTCGTGCTGCCGCTGACCGTGATCACGCTGGTGGCGGTGATGATGCGGCGAAAGCCGCCGGCGGGCTGAGCCCGGGCGCTGATCCGGCCCGGGCGGGAGAGCACGATGAGAAACAAGTTCCTCGGCACCGGCGAGCCCGGCTACCACCCGCTGCGCAAGCTCGCCGTGGTCCTGGCCGGCCTGCGCTATGCGGCGCTGCACGACTTCAGCGTGCTCTACAAGGCCGTGTTGTCGGTGCTGGTGCTGGGCCTGGCACTGTGGCTGCGCGCCTGGGTGGACGCCGCAGTCATCCTGCTGGCCACCGGCGTCGTGCTGGCGGCGGAACTCTTCAACACGGCGATCGAGGCGCTGTGCGACTTCGTCGAAACGCGCCACAACGACAAGATCGGCATCATCAAGGACGTCGCCGCCGCCGCCACCGGCGTCGCGATCCTGGCCTGGGCCATCGTGCTCGCGGTCGAGCTGATGGAGTTATGGCCTCGCCTAGCGGCCCTGCGGGCGGGCTGAAGAGTGGCGGCGCTAGGGACTTTGTTGATCGCGTAGCTCCGACGCACGGCGGGATGGCAAGATGATTCAGGTGCCGACGGCGGGATCAGCGTCGGGCCGCGCCGAAGGTTTTCATGCTGCCCCGCAGAAAAACCTCAGGGCGCGTCGACCTGCTCGGGCCGCTGCCAGACATAGGCGATGACGACCAGCATGACGATCGCTACCGCAGCTTGAATTTGACGCGAGTCGGTTTCGAAAAAGATCAACGAATAACTCGCAAGCATGCTGGCGATGATGATCCATTTTGCCCTGCGCGGCAGGATCCCCGACGACTGCCAATTGACGATCAGTTGGCCGAAGCGCGGGTGCGTCCTCAGCCAATGTTCCATCGCGGGCGAGGATCGCGAGAAGCAGGCGGTTGCCAACACCAGAAACACGATGCCGGGAATCAGCGGAATGACCAGCGCGACGACGCCAAGCGCCAAGCACAGGAATCCCACCGAAAGGTACAGCGGACGCTGCCAACGAGATGCCAACGATGGGTTCTTCAGAAGATCCTCCTGGTTCTGCCACGGCGAACGGCGAATCGGTTGCCGTGCATGCACCACCCCGGGTTGCAAGGCTGAGCGTAGAAGCATTGCCCCAGCCGTTGGGCGACAGTGCGGGAGTATACACGAAGCAAGTCGCGGGCTCCGCCCGATGCCGCCTTGGTGCTGCCGAGGGCTGGCCCAGCCCTCGGGTCGGCTGAGGATCGGCGGCCGGGCCTTTGTCGGTCGTCGAGCTGCCGCGATCGATCGGGCTGAATTCGAGGCTGGTGAAGAATCGGGGAGTCCCGGCTGCGCCGAGCCGCAGCAGCGCCGCACTCACGTGTCGCGCGCGGTGGACACCAGCACGTCGCCGGCGGACTCCGCGAGCACATGCTTGGTCACGCTGCCGAGCAGGAAGTCCGCGCCGATGCTCTGTCCGTGTTTGCCAATGACGATCAGGTCGCAGTCGGCCTCCTGCTCCTGCTCGACGATGGCCAGCGAGGCATCCTGCATCACGAGACAGGGTTGCCAATCACCCGGCCGCAGCCCGGCCGCGGCCGCCGTCCCGTGCAGCCGCTGGTGCGCCAACTGCCGTGCCTGTGCGCGGTACTGCTCGATGCGCTGCGAGTCGACACCGGCCAGGTGCATGCGGCTCTCGAAAGGCACCTCGTAGGCGTGCAGCAGCACCAGGTGGGCATCCGGCGCGACGCGCCGCGCCAGCGCCAGCGCCTGTGCCGACGAGGCAGAGAAGTCCACCGGCACGAGCACGCGCCGGTACCGCTCGTGGGCCTTCTGCTTGACCACCAGCAGCGGGCGCCGCGTCGTGCGCAGCAGCCGCTCGGAAGTGGTGCCCAGCGCGAAGCGCCGCACGAAGCCCGCGCCGCGCGCGCCGAGCACGACCAGGTCGGCGGCGATCGCGTCGCCCTGCGCGCCCACCTCGCTCAGCACCGAACCGTTGCGCAGGCTCGTCGCGATCTCGGGCCCGCGCTCGTCGTGCAGGTCTGCCGCCAGCGCCTCGAGCTGCCGGTTGGCATCGAGGATCAGCTCGGCTTCGACGCCGACGTCCGCGCCCAGCAGGCCGCGCAGGCGGTCGAGCGCACCGGCGTGCACGACGTGACGGATAGGCGTTTTAACCGCATGAGGCCAAGTATCGCACCGCGGAAGCGCCA
>CALMCS010000754.1 GCA_937862875.1 uncultured Comamonadaceae bacterium | reverse complement strand
GGTGGCCGGTGGCTGAGCGCTTTGCAGCGCCCGGTCACTCGGTCCACGCCGAACAAGGAAACAATATGACTACAGATTTCAAAGGCCGTATCGCCCTTGTCACCGGTGCCGCGGGCACCATTGGCGCGGCATTGGTCACCGAACTGCGCCGCCGCGGCGCCAACGTCGTCGCAGCGGATGGTGTGAGCGGCAAACCGTGGACCGAGGCCGACCTGCGCACCGAGCACATGGTGCGCTTGAACGTGACCGACCGCGCGTCGATTCGCGGCCTCGTGGCACGCACCGAGTCGCAACTGGGGCCGATTGACCTGCTGGTCAACGTCGCGGGCGTGGTGTCCTTTGGTTCGGCCGAAGACCTGTCCGAAATGGAATGGGACCGCGTCATCGACATCAACCTCAAGGGCACTTTTCTCGCGTGCCAGTCCGTGATGCCCGGCATGAAGCGTGCGCGCTTTGGTCGCATCGTCAACCTGGGCTCGATCGTCGGCAAGAACTCCGGCAATGCGCGCCCCTGGGTCGACCCCACGGAGCAGCAACGCGCCGGCAATCTGGCCTACGGCATCTCCAAGGCCGGCGTGCATGCGATGACCGGCTTTCTAGCCAAGGAACTTGCGGCGCACGGCGTCACCGTGAATGCCGTCGCGCCAGGTCCGATCGCCACGCCGATGACCACCAATTTCCCCGATGCACTCAAGGCCGCCCTGCCCGTGGGCCGCATGGGCAACGCGGACGACGTGGTCACCGCCATTCTCTTTCTGGCCGCTCGCGAAAGCAGCTTCATCACCGGTGAAGTTCTCGACGTGAATGGCGGCATGTGGTGCGACTGAGCGCGCGCTGCAACTTCTTCCACTCCAGACACCCGTTCTGTTTACTCACCTACAAGGAATCACAATGAAAGCCATCTATCTCGTTCTCGACATGCAAAACGACCTGGTGCACGTGGACGGCCCCAACGGCAAGTCCCCCATGGGCGAGCAAGTTCGCAACCGCCAGGTGATCGCCAATACCGCGAAGGCACTGGCCAAGGCACGCGCCGCAGGTGTGGCGGTCGGCTGGGTCAAGGTGGGCTTCTCGCCCGAATACCAGGAATGCCCGAAGAACTCCCCCGTATTCGGTGGCGCTCCCAAGGCCGGCATGTTCAAGCTGGGCGGTTTCGGCACCGAGATCCATCCCGACCTGGTTCAGCAACCCGGTGACGTGCAAGTCGTCAAGCACCGCGTGAGCCCGTTCTACTCCACCACGCTCGAAGCCCAGCTGCGCGCCGGCGGCTACACCCGCATCTACTGCTCCGGCGTGTCCACACAAGCCGTCGTGCAAGCCACCGTGCGTGACGCCCACGACCGCGATTACGAAGTGATCGTGATCGAAGACGGTTGCTGCGCTCACAACGACGAAGAGCACCGCAACTCGATGGGCAGCATCGCGCGCTTCTGCAAGCAGGTGACCACGGCTGCCGAAGTCGACTTCACTGCGTGATCCAGCATCTGATTCACGATTGACCCGCTCTTAGAGAAGAAAGCGCACGGAGAGAACCACCATGGGAATTCGTATCTGGCACCAAAGTTTCACGGTGCTCCAGGACTTGGGCGCGTATGACGCGGCATTGAAGGCACACTTCAAACGCGTCGCACGTGCCGACACCGAGATCGTCATGCACGGCATGCAGCCCGGCACCTACCGCAGCAACTACCCTGGCGATGACATTCGCCACGCGGGCTTCCAGCATCTGCATTCGCTGCAGTTTCTGGCCGCTGGCGTGCATGCGGAAGATCAGGGCTTCGACGCCTATGCGATCAGCACCCTGCCCGATCCGGGGCTGCGTGAAATCCGCTCGCTGCTGCGAATTCCCACCGTGGGCTATGGCGAATCGGCCATGCTGACCTCGTGTCTGCTGGGCTCGAAATTCGGCATTCTTGTCTTCATCAACGAGCTCACCGACCTGCTGGCGGACAACGCCCGCAAGTACGGTCTGGCGGAGCGCCTGGTCGGCGTATCGGACGTGGGCTTTCGCTTCACCGACGTGTTGGCCGGCTTTGCAGACCCCGCACCCCTGATCGAAAAGTTCAAGATCGCGGCACGCGCGCAAATCCAAGCGGGTGCGGAAGTGATCATTCCGGGCGAAGCTCCGATGTGCGTCTTGCTGGCCTCGCAAGGCGTCTCGAATGTGGATGGTGTTCCGGTACTGGACTCGCTCTCGTGCTGGATCAAGCAAGCGGAATTGCTCGTGGACCTCAAGCGCACGAGCGGCATCGAACGCTGCCAACGCGGCTACTTCAACGAGCCACCGCCGCGTGATCGCCTGCGCGAAGTCCTCGACTTCTACCAACTCAACCGCTTCGGTGCCTAAGGACAACCTCATGAATCCCACCATGGAAACCGAACTGCTGGTGATCGGCGGCGGACTGGCCGGCTTTGCGGCCGCCCTGCAGGCGGCACAGGCTGGAGCGCAGGTCATCGTGCTGGAGAAGATGCCCACCACGGGCGGCTCTTCGGCAATGAGTGGCGGCTGCCTGGCCTTTGCGGGCACCGACATGCAGGCCGCCGAAGGCATCGAAGACAGCTCCGACTTGCTCAAGCAAGACTTGCTCGAGGTCGGGAAATTCGAGAACGATGCCGAACTGGTGCAAACCTATGTCGACCACCAGCTCGACACCTACGAGTGGCTGAAGCAGCAAGGCGTGGCATTCAGCCCTGTGATCGAAGCCTCCTCGGGCCAGTCCGTTCCGCGCGTGCACACCGTCGATCCGGCGGACACCGTGCGCATGCTGGAGCAGCGCTGCCGCGAAAGCGGTACGGTGCAGGTGCTCACCAACACGCGCGCACTGCGTTTGCTGCGGGACGGCGAAACCGCGCCCGTCACCGGCATCGTCGCCTCTGGCCCGGATGGTGAATTCGCCATTCGTGCCAAGCGCGGCGTGCTGTTGGCCAGCGGCGGTTTTGGCCGCAATGCCGAATTGGTTCACCAGTTTGCCCCGCACTATGACAACGCCGTGTTCGTCTGCGGCGATGGCAATGTGGGCGATGGCCTCGCCATGGCCCGCAAGCTCGGTGCCGATGTGCGCGACATGATCTACATAAAGGGCACCTACGGCAAGCATCCCGTGGACACCACCAATCACCACAGCTGCCTGGCCGTGTACAAGGGTGCCATTGCCGTGAACGATGACGGCAAACGCTTTGTCGACGAATCGATCTCGTACAAGCTGTTGGGCGATGCGGTGATGGCGCAGCCCTACCACACGTCGTTTCAGATTTTCGACCAGCCGATCTTCGAATCCGGTGACGACCGCGTGCGCATTCTGGACTTCGAACGTCGTCTCGAAGAAGGACTCATCGTCAAGGCCGACACGCTGGAAGCCCTGGCACAGAAGATCGAAATTCCTTACGAGACACTGCGCAGCACCGTGGATCGCTACAACGCGTTTTGCGACAGCGGCGATGATCAGGAATTCGGCCGCAAGAAACTGGTCCACAACCATGGCGAGTTGTGCCGCATCGAAACCGGTCCGTTCTACGCCTATCCGTCCACCGCCGCGGTGTTCGGAACTTACTGCGGTCTGCGCGTGTCACCCACGCTGCAGATTCTGGACGTGCTGGGCGAGACCATTCCCGGCCTCTACGGCGCGGGCGAAGTGATTGGCGGGTTTCACGGCGGTGCCTACATGACGGGATCCGCGCTGGGCAAGGCGGTTGTCTTCGGTCGTGTGGCAGCACGCAGCGCATTGAACGCTTGAGCCTCACGGAAGTCGAGGCGCTTGGGCGTCTCGACTTCATTCAAAGGGGACAAGTCAGGTCAGATCAGCGCTTGCCCAGAGGCCGCACCTGTACGGCCTTGAAGCTGCTCGGCTTGCGCTCCGAATCGATCACTTCATTCAGGAAATCCGTGAACGCCCGCACCTTGGCTGAATCATTGCGCGCACGCGTGGTGACGGCGTAGAACGTGCGGCTGCTGGTTTGCCAATCGGTATAGACGGGAACCAGATCGCCCTCCTGGACGGCACGGTGCGTGAAGATATCCAGCACATGGATCACGCCGGCCCCGTGGCGGGCGGCTTCCACCAGCGCATCGTTGCTGTTGAAGTGCAGACGGCCGCGGGGATGCAGCAGCACCACTTCCTCGCCGCGCGTCAGCTCCCACGGATTAGAAGTGCGGCGCTCCTCCGGCAAAACACCCAGGCACAGCAGCGGATCGAGATCCTGTGGGTGCTCCGGCAAGGTGGCCGCCAACTCGGGCGTGGCGCACAGCATGTAGCGCGCTTCATAAATGGGGCGTGCGATCAGACCCGCGTCTTCGACCCGATCCATGCGAATGGCGACGTCGATGGCCTTCTCGATCAGATTGTGTGGCTGGTTGGTCAGCGTGACCGCGGTCGAAATACCGGGGTGACGCTCCGCAAAACCATGCAACGCGGGACACAGAAACGCGTGTCCAAACGAGATCGGCGCCTCCACATTCAGCGGCCCGCGCAGCTCACCGAGCTGGCTGCGCACTGCGAGCTCGGAATCTTCGACGGCGCGCAGAATCTCGCGCGCACTCGCCAGGTACTTCTCGCCCTGCTCCGTCAAATGCAGGCGCCGGGTGTCGCGGTGAATCAAGGTCACCCCGAGACTCTGCTCGAGATTGCGTATGCAGGCAGTCACCGTCGCGTTGGCCAAATCCAGCGATTCGGCTGCGCGCGAAAAGCTCGAGCACTCAGCCACTCGAACAAACACGGTCATGGCCCAGAGTTTGTCCATCTTGTTTCTTTTGGCGGAAGGTTGCTCCATTGCTTTCTCGATTCTCTGCATTGCTGACCGAGCGGAATTCTAGCGCGGCACAGCGATCCGTTGACGGTTGGCAGAGAGTTCGAGTGAGCAATGAAGAGGTTGGGTGTGTCTCTTATGGGCCCGGAAACCGGATGGTCATCAGTCCATCGATGCGCCAGATTCACGCGCCACGCGGCCCCAGCGCTCGTTCTCCTTGGCAACGAACGCCGCAAACTCCTTGGGCGATGCACTGGTCTGCGGCACCACGGCCACGCGCTTCAACTGCTCCGACACCTTCGGATCCTTGACGACCTTGTTGAGCGCATCGTGGATCTTGTCGACGACGGCTTGCGAGGTCGACGCGGGTGCAAAAACGCCAAACCAATTCACGGCGGAGAACGACGGCAGGCCCTGCTCCTGCGCCGTTGGCACATCGGGCAGGAAGTCGACACGCTTGTCGCTAGTGACCGCCAAGGCCTTGAGCTTGCCGTCACGAATGAAGGTGATGAGCGCAGGAAGATCCATGGTCACCGCGTTCACATGACCCGCCAGGGTATCCGATACCGCCGGGCCTGCACCTTTATAGGGCACGTGGGTGATCTGATTGGCGGATGCCTGTTTGAGCAATTCGATGGTCAGATGCGGCAAGCCGCCATTGCCCGAGGACGACACCGTGATCGACTTGGTCTTGGCCTGCTCCATGAAGTCGCGAAAGTCCTTCACCTGCATGCTGGAACCCACCGCGATGGCCTCGGGCGTGGAGCCAAGCGTGCCAATCGCGACAAAGTCCTTGGTGACCTCGAACGGCTTCTTGGGCAGCAAATGCGGAGCAATCACCAACGGGCTGGCGCTGGAAAGCAGCAATGTGTAGCCGTCGGGACTGGACTTGCTCACCGAGTTGGACCCCAGAACACCGCTCGCTCCGGGCTTGTTTTCGACAATGACCTGCTGGCCCAGAATCTCGCCCAGCGGCACAGAGATGATGCGCGCCACCATGTCATTGGAGCCCCCGGGCGGAAAACCCACCACCAACTTGATGGGCTTGGTCGGATACGCGGTCTGCGCATATACCAACGACCCCATGGGAAACAAAGCGGCAGATGCCACGAGTGCGCAGGCAGTGCTGCACAGCGTGCGGCGTATGGGCTGGGTAGTCTTCATTGTCTGTCTTCCGTTGTCTCTATTTTTATGCCATCTCATACGCGAGATCGGCGAATGAAGAAACAAATTTAGGGGATGCACGCCCGCACTGCCAGTCGTTGGCACTGAATAGTCATTTCGCAGCAAGCCACATCCGGATTCGCACGCGTGGCTTGCAAGTTCCGCGAATCAAAAGAACATCCATGGGATACGCCGTTCGAACCCCACCAGGTGACGACCCCATGGATGTGATGCGCCCTGCTTCTCCTATTTGTTATTGCTTACGGGATTGAGTCGATTCAAAAGAAGTGGCGAATGCCCGCAACCAATTGATTCTGTTTGGAATTACTGGAGTTCATCAATCCCATACTGGCAATGCCGCCGTTACTCACCCGCTGACGCGAATAGAACGAATACAGGGTGGATCGCTTGCTCAGGTCGTAAGAGACACCAAGGTTGAGCTGGCGCACGTCCTGATTCGCGACCGTTCTATCGTTCTGGAGGTGGTAGCCCGCCGAGAAATTCCAAAGACCGTACGGCACCAGCACGCGCACGGTCCAGACATCGGCGTTCATGTCTTTCACGTTCTTGGCATGGTTCTGCCTGGTGTAGACCAAGCCCACATGCGCAAGTTTGAAGTCGTATCCACCGAGCAATGCCAGCACCTTGTCTCGTCCCTGGTCTGCGGTACAGCCCCCCGCATTCGGGCAGTTCTTGGAAAAGTAGCCAACGGCTGCATCGAATGGTCCCTTGTTGTAATCCACGACCACCGTTTGCAACTGGCCTGCGGAGGCTTCACCGGCCACCTCGCCAAAGCCATACATGCCGATCACCTTGAATCCCTCCATGCGCTGACTCGTGTACTTGATGGAGTTGTTGAAACGCGGCGGGCTCATGGTGTTTTCGAATCTACCGGCCGCAGAGCCTGGAAGCGCTACCCCGTCCACCGCAGCACCGTTGATGCCAAATGTGGGGCCACCTGTGAATTTGGCGACGTTGTCAAACAACGGCGAAGTCTGACGACCCAGAGTCAGCGCTCCCCACTGCGCCGAGCTCATTCCAACCCACGCCTGGCGGTTGAAAAATGCGGCCGATGACGAAGAGGTCCCCGTGTCCAGATCCACGCCGCTTTCCATCACGAAAATGGCACGCAGCCCGCCGCCCAAATCCTCTTGACCACGAAAACCAACGCGCGATGCAAAGAATCGCCCGTTTTCCAAACCGTTGAAACTGGATCCTCCTTTGTTGCTGGAATGCGTGAACGCTATGTCGGCCAATCCATATAGCGTTACAGAACTTGTGTTTGCGCAAGCCGAGCCAAGCGCGAAAAATGCAGCCGCACCCACGCCGATGGCCGTAGTTGATTTCTTCATGTCACCCTCATCTACTTTTTTGAATACGAAAGTCGGGCTCAACCTCCAGGGCGAAAGAGACCATCCCGCGACGGTGAGAAACCGAAGCGGGAGGTTGAGCCCCCTTTTTTCTGTGCGAGCCACAGCAAAGCTCCCGCGCGTCAACGCGAAGGCTTCAGTGACCGTTCACGAATGGCCAAGGGACGCTGTGCCATCAACAGCAAGCGACCCAAGGTTCCCTAGGCCGTCAGGTGTCTGCGGTGAATCCCACAGACTTGACCAACTTTTCCCAGCGCAGATAGTCCGCCTTCAATAGCGCGTCCAACTCCTGCGGCGTGGAAGACGCGGCCTCCATGCCCATCAGCGAGAGACTCTCCACCACCGATGGCGCTGCCAGCGCCTCGACCACCGATCGATTGAGCTGCTGAATCTGTTCGGGTGTCGAGTTGAGCGGGAGGTAGAAGCCATACCACTCGGTGAAAGCCATGTCCTTGTACCCCGCCTCCACAAACGTCGGCACCTTGGGCAGGAAGCGGCTGCGCTTTTCGCCCGATGTGCCCAATACGCGGATGCGACCCGCGTTCTCGTAGGCGAGCAGGTCTCCAATCGGGCCGCAGCACGCGGCCAGATTGCCTCCGGCTACATCGGTGAGCATCTGACCGGAGCCGCGATAGCCCACGTGCGTGAGATTGACCCCGCTGGCGCGGCCCAGGAGAATGCCGACGAAGTGCAGCGTCGAGCCCGTGGAGCCCGAGCCGAAGCTGGCCTTGTCCGGGTTCTGTTTGACCCAGTCCATGAACTGAGGCACCGTGGTCACGCTGGCGGGAACGGCCGGGCCGACTGCGAAGCCATAGTTGTAGCTCACGCAACGCGAGACCGGTTGCAGATCCTTCAACGGGTCATAGGCGATCCGTTTGTAGGTGTGCGGAAACACGCCCAGAATCGACATCGGCGTCAACAGCATCGACAGTCCATCATTGGCTGCCGTCTTGAGAGACTGCACCACAATCTGGCCGGAAGCGCCGGGCTTGCTCTCCACGATCACGCTGCGCGCATAGGTCGGCTGCAGCTTGCTGGCGATGTGGCGACTGACCGCATCGACCGACCCGCCTGCTGGAAACCCAATGTAGATGCGGGCCAGCGCGGGAGTAGCGGCCTGCGCGGTGCTGCCCAGAGTGGGTAACAGCAAAGTACCCAGCCCTGCTTGCAGTGCGGAGCGACGTGAAATCTTCATATTGTTTTGTCTCCTCTATGTGGTGGTGCCTGTACTGCCTGTACTGCCAGCAATGACCGCTGAGCCCAAAGCGCGCGTCGGGCCCAGCAGTCACAGCGCGCGTCAGCGCTTGAGGAAGTCCAGAACCAGTTGGTTGAACTTCTCGGCGTGCTCCCATTGCGCCCAGTGGCCGCACTTGCTGAACACGTGCATTTCGGCGTCTTGCAAGCCCCACAGCAGACGCAGACCGCTGTCCAGCGGCACGAACCGGTCGTCACGACCCCAGGTGATCAGCGTCGAGGCGCTGATTTCTGCCAGGCGCTGGCTGTAGTCAGGGAACTGCTTGGGGTTGGCCTTGAAGCTCTTGACGAAGTTTTCGAGGTGATCGCGGTGTTCCATCATGTTGCTGAAACGGCCGCTGATCAGGCTCTCGGTGAGCTGGCTCGGGTCGTACACGAACACGTCCAGCATCTTCTTGAGGTTTTCTGGCGTGGGGTCCACATACAGACCGAACAGCAGCTTGATGCCTTCCAAAGGCATGGGAACGAACAGGCTGGGGCCCACGCCGCCGCCGCCCATGATCACCATCTTGGCCAGACGCTCCGGATAACTCAGGGCGAACGACACCGCATTCACGCCGCCCATGGAGTTGCCGATCAGGTGGGCACGCTCGATCTTGAGCACATCCATCAGACCCTTGATGGCCGCGGCGTTGATGTCTGCGCGCGAGCCCTTGTCCACGACGATTGGATCGCTCTTGTTCCAGCCTGGGCTGTCCAACAAGATGACACGGTAACCCGCGTTGACGAATGCGTCGACGTTGCGATGAAAGTTGCTCCAGCCCGATGCGCCGGGGCCCGAGCCGTGAAGCATGAACACCGTTTCGCCGCTGCCTGCGTCGTTGTAGTGGACCTGCAGGTCGAGCGAGCCTTCCCTGATTTTGGCGAACCTGCTGGTTCCAGCTTCGGTCAATGCTGACATGACTATCTCCTTGGTTGAATGAGCCGCAATGCGGCATTTGTGGTGCGCGGCACAGGAACCACGCGTGATGCAGGGAGCCGGAGCTTGGCTTCGACTCCGTGAATTTCTGTTTCTCTACTTCTCTACGTCTCTATTTCTCTATTTGCTGTCGATCACCTCGTCCAGACAGGCCTTGGCCGCAGCGAGCGCGCAGGCCTCGTCCTCTGCCTCGCTGGAGCCCGAGACGCCGATCGCGCCAATCAACTGGCCACCCACGCGCAGCGGCACGCCGCCGCCCAGCAGGACCAGGTGCTCCCGAGCGCGAAAGAAATCGACGACCGCCTTGGAGTGCCGGGCCATGCCAAATGCCAACTCCGAGGTGGGAACGCCAAAGCTCGCCGATGTGACGGCCTTGTCCTGCGCGATGGAAATCAGGTGAAACGGCAGGCCATCCATGCGCAGAAACGCAAGCAGATGGCCGCCGGAGTCGACCACGGCAACGCAGACGCGTACCGAGCGCTTCTGCGCCTCGTGCACCACGGCCGCGACGATCGAGTGCGCCAGTGCGGCGCTGGAAAAGACTTCCGCGAAGGGGTTCGACACGGCGGTGGACACCTTGGGTTTGGGGAGAGATCGGGGCATTCAGACTCCGAAACGAAAGCAGGACACGGGGATGTTGCCGATCGGCTCGCAAAAACTGGCCCTGGCGGCATCGCCCTCGGACGCGCCTGCAATCACCATCAAGGGCAGCAGGTGCTCCTCGCGCGGGTGGGCCCGACGGGCACCGGGTGCATCGAGCCAGGCGTTCAACTGCCGCGCCCGCGCATCGCCGGTGTGTTGGCACACGGCGTCCTGCAGCCATTGGTCGAACCCCAGCGCCATTTGTTCTGCGCCCGGCTCGGTGCTGACACGGTTGTGATAGCTCATACCGCTACCCAGCAACAGCACCCCTTCTTCGCGCAATGGGGCAAGCGCACGCCCCATCGCCTGATGCGCTTCAGGGTCGAGCGAGGGATGCAAGGACAGCTGCACCACGGGAATGTCCGCCGCCGGATAGGCCAGCATCAGAGGAATGAACACTCCGTGATCGAGGCCGCGCTCATCATCTGCATCGCAGGACAGTCCTTGCGCGACGAGCAACGCCTGAACGCGCCGGGCCAGCTCCTGCGACCCGGGTGCCGGGTACTGCAACTCGTAGGTATGCGCCGGAAATCCGCCGTAGTCGTAGAGCAGCCCGCTGCGGTGCTGGCCGTTCACGCGCAGGGGATGCGCCTCCCAATGGGCGGAAATCACCACGATGGCCCGTGGACGCCGACCGGCATCCGACTCCATGCTCTGCAACCACGCCCCGAGACGCGTCCAGGTATCGCGCGGCCCCTGCGTCCATTCCATGAAGAAGCACGGTCCCGCGCCATGCGCCAGAAAGTAGGCTGGCATGCGCGTACCAGTGGGTTCACCGTCGGTTGCGCTGTTGGTGGAGGTGATGCCGTCCTGGGTCATTGCGCCTCCTTGGCGGCACCGCGCTGGGGCAGCAGGAAGCAGGCAAGCGCGGGCGTCAGAATCAGCGCGCCCAGCATGTTCCAGATGAACATGAAGGTCAGCAACACGCCCATGTCGGCCTGGAATTTGATGGGCGAGAAATACCAGGTGAACACGCCCAGCGACAGCGTGATACCGGTGAAGATCACCACCCGTCCGGTGAACAGCAAGGCACGGTAGTAGGCGCGCGAAAGCCTCTCACCCTGCTTGTGCCACCCCACGGTGACGCTCAACACATAGAGCGCGTAGTCCACGCCGATACCTACGCCCAGTGCAATCACGGGCAATGTCGATACCTTCACGCCAATCCCCAACACCACCATCAGGGCCTCGGCGAGGATCGAGGTCAGCATCAACGGCAGCACCGCGCACACCACGGCACGCCATGAGCGGAAGGCAATCGCGCACAGCACAATCACGGCGGCATAGACGCCCAGCAGCATCTTCACGTTGGACTCGCGGACCACGATGTTGGTGGCGGCCTCGATGCCCGCATTGCCC
>CALMCS010000753.1 GCA_937862875.1 uncultured Comamonadaceae bacterium | reverse complement strand
GCCACGTCTTTGCTGGTGTGGCGAATCGTCACGGTCTCTTTGGAGATATCGACGAAGAGTTTTTTGCGCGAGTTGAAGGTCAACTCATCCATGGTCTGCGGGTAGACACCGTCCGGGTCGGTATCGCGCATCGGGCCGCGCTCGAGCGCCACCACGTCGAGACCCGCTTCGGTCAATTCCTTGGACATGATGGCTCCGGTCCAACCAAAGCCGATCACCACAACATCTTTTTTAGCTAGTGTTTTTGCCATGCTCATCAACCCCTTTGCCCTTGAATGGAAACCGGTGGCAAGGGATAGATTTCGTCGCGTTCTATCCAATCCATGAAGTCGGCGCGCGCGCCGGGAAAGTTGATCAGCTTCCAGCCCACCATGTCTTTGTTGCCACCGTGGATTGGGTCACTGAAAAAGCCTTCCTTGGTGTTGCCCCACAGCATGGCGAAAAATGTGGGTGAGGGCAGGTTCTCAAAGCCATCAGCGCCATGTTCGATGGCGCTCAGTGCCTTGTCCTGATCGGCGGCTGCGAGATCGGCAAAGCCCTTGCCCAGATTCTTGGTGCACCACTGATTGGCAGCGGCAATGCCAAGCCGGTAGATCTCACGCGGGTTGAGCTTGAGCTGGTAGCCCATCTCTGCGCGCGCCGATGGATCGAACGGGCCTTGCATGTACCAGTTGCTGCCCGCCGCATACGGGGTGTTCATCTGGCGATCGATGAATTCCGGCACACCGGCCTCAAGTGCTCCGGCACCGAGCTCGTCCTTGGGAATCAAACGTGCGACGGCCGCTTGCACAAAGCGGTACTCGTCGGCACTGAAATAGCTGGGGTGGTAGTCCGCCGCCTTGGCCAGGCTGGTGTTCACTGCCGGGCCGGGCACCTCTGGCAAGAAGTGCTTGTCCGTCGCAATCAACGTGGCTGCGCCGCCTGTGGCGGCTAGGGCGGTGACTGGAATGAGGGGGATGGATTTTCGAAAAAAAGCGCGGCGTGCCGGATTGCCCGGCTGCTTTGGGTCATTCATGGGATTTTGTTATTTGGTATTTACCCTTAAATGTTTCATCTCGAGATGGTGATTTCTGTAGGACAAAGGATTGTCGGTTTGTAGGACAATAGGTTAGGTCGACTGGGTATGCTCCTTGTTTTATAGTGATTTGGCGAGCGCTTGTGTGTATTGATGAGCGGTAGTGTGTTGTGGTGATCAGAGGAGCATTTCAGTGGGCACGGTCTTCATTTCTACAAAAGAAAAGGGCTGCGTTGCGCAGCCCTTGTACTCACTCTACCTTGATGTTTTCGGCCTTGATGATGTCGGCCCAGCGCTTGGATTCACTGCGCACCATCGTTTCAAAATCTGCGGGACTGCTGTTCACGATATTGAACCCGTCCTGCTCCATCTTGGCCTTGATGGCAGGGTCGGCCAAGGTCTTCTGCAGTGCTGCCTGCACGTGCTGCAGTACCGGCTTGGGCAGGCCGGCCGGGGCCATCATGCCGACCCAGGATTGCGCTGTGTAGCCGGGAACGGCGGAGTCAATTGTCGGCAGGTCGGGTAACTGCTTGATGCGTTCCTTGGTACCGATCGCCACCACATTGGCCTGACCCGATTTGGCGTAGTTGATGACGGTGGGCAGGCTGCCGATCACCATGTCGACCTCACCGCCCAGCAGCGCGGACAGCATGGGGCCGCCGCCGCGATACGGCACATGGGTGAGCTTGATGTCGGCGGCGCGGGCGAACGCCACCGGGTTCAGGTGATTGGATCCACCCACGCCCGAAGATCCGTAGTTGATCTGGCCGGGGTTGGCCTTCGCCGCCTTGATCAGCGCCTCGGTGCTGGTGAAGCCAGACTTCTTCGACGTGACCAGCGCCATGGGCATGGTGCCGATCAGGCTGACGTAGTCAAACGATTTGAAGGTGTCGTACTTGATGTCGTAGAGACTGCCGTTCACCGCGTGCGAGTCGAACACCAGCAGCAGGGTGTAGCCGTCCGGCGCGGCGCGCGAGGCCTCGTACGTGCCGATGGTGCCGGACGCGCCGCCCTTGTTGTCCACCACTACGCTTTGGCCGATGTTCTCGGCCAGCTTTTGCGAAATGGTGCGCGCCACATAATCGACCGAGCCACCCGGTGGGAACGGTACGATCAGCCGGATGGGTTTGGTCGGGTAGCTGCCCTGCGCGAAAGCGCCGAAGCCCAGCGTGGCGATGGCGACCGCGAGGGCGCTGCGCACCAGAGTTTTGCGTTGCATGGTGTTGTCTCCTTGGTATTTTTTCGTTTGAATTTCTGGGGTGTGCTGTCTATCGATTCACATCGACCACCACGCGCCCACGCACCTTCCCGGCCAGCAGGTCGCCAGCCAGCGGAATCACTTCGGACAGGCCGATGAGTTGGGTGTTGTTGCTCAGCACATCGGCAGGCAACTCTCTGGCCAATCGGTCCCACGCGGTCTGGCGGCGCGACATGGGCGCGTACACGCTGTCCACGCCCACGAGCGTGACGCCGCGCAGGATGAAGGGCGCAACGCTGGCCGGCAGGTCCATGCCCTGTGCCAGTCCGCATGCGGCCACCACGCCGCCGTAGCGCATCATCGCCAGCACGTTGGCCAGCGTGTGGCTGCCCACGGCGTCGACCGCGCCCGCCCAGCTTTCCTTTTGCAGAGGCTTGCCCGCTGCGCTCAAGGCATTGCGATCCATGATCGCGCTCGCGCCCAGCGCCTGCAGATGCGGTGCTTCTTCGGGGCGACCCGTGGAAGCGGTCACCAGGAAGCCGAGGCGCGACAGCAGCGCGATGGCAATGCTGCCCACGCCGCCGTTTGCACCGGTCACCAGGATGGGGCCGGATTCGGGCGTGAGGCCGTTGGATTGCAGTGCCATCACGCAGAGCATGGCGGTATAGCCTGCGGTGCCGATGGACATGGCCTGCTCTGCAGTCATGCCCTCGGGCATGCGGATCAGCCAGTCGGCGCGCGTGGTGGCGTATTGCGACAAGCCACCCCAGCTCACCTCGCCCGTGCCCCAGCCGTTGAGCAATACCGCATCGCCGGGTTGAAACCGCGCATCGGCGCTTTTTTCCACCACGCCTGCGAAGTCGATGCCGGGAACCATTGGGAACTTGCGCACCACGGGCGACTTGCCGGTGATGGCGAGCGCGTCCTTGTAGTTCATGGTGGAGTGGCTGACGCGTACCAGCACTTCGCCTTCTGGCAGCTCGGATGGTGTGAGTTGCTGCAGCGCCGCCTGGCTGCTGCCGCCCTCGGGCTTGGTGATGTAGACGGCGTTGAATGTGGGTTGCTGCGCAAGCGATGGTGCCGCGCCGCTGCTGACCGGCGGTGTGCCTTGCTGCGACTGAAAGCTGCGGGCGTAGCGCTGTGTCAGCGTGGCACCCAGGCGCTCGCGCATCATCTCGTTCGAGCCGTCGGCCAGACACAGTGCCTTGGCCGCGAGCAACTTGCGCGTGAGACCTTCGCGGTACGACATGCCGCGTGCGCCCAGGGCCTGGATGCAACTGCCGATCGCATCCATCGTTTCATTGCCCGCGTAGAGCTTGGCCATGGCGGCGGCTTCGACCGCTTCCTTGCTGCCGCTGGCAATCAAATCGGTGGCGCGGCTGAGGAGCATCTGCAGAATTTCATCGCGCATCGACACATCGATCAGCGACCAACGCAGGCCCTGTTGGTTGAGCACAGGCTGGCCGAACGCCATGCGCGAGGATGCATACGCCGTGGCCTGTTTGAGTGCGCCGCGCAGCATGCCCGATGCCATCGCCGCCACATGCACGCGCGCCTTGTTCACCGTTTCCATGGCCTGCTTGAAGCCGACGCCGGGGGCGTAGAGCATGTCGCTGTCTGCGGCGCGGTAGTGGGTGAGCTCGAAACCCGCCACACCGGCCGTGCCGAGTCCGTCGAGCAATCGATCGGTGACGCGTCGGCATTGCGGGCCGTCCAATCGCACGATGAAACAGGCGATGCCGGCAGCGCCCAGTGCGGGATCGGTCTGCGCAAACACCAGGGCCAGCTCGCAGCCGACGGTGTTGGCCACCCATTGTTTGGCACCATTCAATTCCCAGCCGCCGTCCACCTTCTTGGCGTTCATGTGGATCGCGGTGAAGTCGCTTCCCATGCCGAGTTCGGTCATCGCCGTACACCCGATCAATTCGCCGCGCAGCATCGCAGGCACATATTGCGCGCGGGCCTGCTCGCTGCCGTGGTCTGCAATGCGCAAGATGGCGTTGTGGTGGTTCATGTAGCCGAAGGCAAAACCAAAATCCACCTCGGACAGGATCTGCGCGGCTTCGATGCGTGCGTGAAACGACAGACCCAATCCGCCTTGATCCACGGGGATCTCGATGCCGCAAAGCTCCTGTCGGCAGGCCTCGCGAATCGCTTCACCGGCCCATTCCTGTTCATGCGCGGGGAGGTTCGCCAGCGGCGTCACGACCTGCTGCGCGAATGCGCGCAGCGCTTGCATGAGAGGGGCGGAATCTGGTTTCAGAGTGGTCTCGATGCTCATGGGGTTCCTGGAGTGTTCTTTCAAAAGTCAGTCGTTCAAGGTTCACGCTTTGTTGTTCCGGATCATGCTTTCGCGCCGCGACGCATTGGAAATGCACTGTGCAAAAGAAGACGCAAAACGGTG
>CALMCS010000752.1 GCA_937862875.1 uncultured Comamonadaceae bacterium | reverse complement strand
TTGACCTTGCCCGGATCACTCACACGTAGCGTACGGCGGACGGCGGGCGGCAAAAGCCCCACAGCTGCATGCCGGCCTCGTCTGCCAGTTGCAGCGCGAGCGAGGTCGGGGCCGAAATGGTGCACAGCGCGTAAATGCCGACGCGGGCGCATTTGCGCACCAACTCGTAGCTGGTGCGGCTGGTCATCACCACAAAGCCCGGGGTGCCCAGTTGGCGCTCCAGGGCCAGGCGGCCAATCAGTTTGTCGAGCGCGTTGTGGCGACCCACGTCTTCCAGCACATGCACCAGAGAACCATCGGGACGCGCCCAGCCGGCGGCGTGCAGCGAGCCGGAGCGCGCATTCAGCGCCTGCTTGGCCGAGAGCGCCGAAAACGCCGCGTTGATCGCATCCACGCCAAAGGTGTCGCGCCATGCCGGGCTCGGCACCTGCTCGGGGTGCAGGTCCAGCGCCTGGATGCTGTCGATCCCGCACACGCCGCAGCCGGTGCGCCCGGCGAGGGTGCGGCGCTGGTCCTTCAAACGGACGAAATGACGCGAGGCGATCTCCATCTGGACCGAGCAACTGGCATCCGGCGTTCCCGCCCCGTGGGTCTGAGATTCCACATCGCGGCAGTCGCCGGAGCTCTCCACGATGCCCTCGCTGATCGCAAACCCGATCCCAAACTCGACCAAATCCCTGGGACTTGCCATCATCACGGCATGCGAAATGCCATTGAAGACCATCGCCACGGGCACTTCGGCGGACACCTCGCGGGACAGCATTTGCGCCTGTTCGGCCCCAGCCGACCACTGCTGCGCCTGCACCTTTACCAATGAGGCAAGGGCTGTACCGGGCTGATCGGCCAATGGGCAGGCCGCAGCGCCCTCTGTCGGGAAACTCTCTCTATCTTGCATACCACAACGATAACAGTGTGACGAGGGCGTGTGCATCACAGTCCGACCCCCGATTGAGGGAATTGAAACGAGCAGTTAAGATCAACCCCACTTGTCTCTCAGCCACGATGCCCCGCGCGTCCAGCCATTCTTTCAGGGGTCCGGCCCGCAGTTTTACTTGCTGCACCGCACCATTCGCGCCGCAAAGTGGCTCTGAGTCGTAGTTTGGTCCTCCTGTGCCGATCGGCATCGGGGGTTTTGGCGCAGGCCCATCGCCCCGCGCTGGAATTAGCCAGTTATCACAAGCTACTGCGATGAATTTCACACCACTACTACCAAAGGAGGAACTGTCATGGACATGAACAGAAGACATTTCTTCCGCATGAGCGGGGCCGGCTTAGTCGGCTCCAGCTTGGTTGCCATGGGCTTCTCGCCCACGGCGGCGCTTGCGGAAGTGCGTCAGTTCAAGCTCGCGTCGACCACCGTCACGCGTCAGACCTGTACGTATTGCTCCGTCGGTTGCGGCATCCTCATGTATTCACTGGGCACGGGCGGCAAGAACGCCAAGTCCTCGGTGATTCACGTCGAGGGCGATCCGGATCACCCGGTCAACCGCGGCACGCTCTGCCCCAAGGGTGCAGGCCTGCTCGACTTCATCAACAGCCCCAATCGTCTGCTGTACCCAGAGTACCGCGCTCCCGGCTCGAATGAGTGGAAGCGTCTGTCCTGGGATGATGCGCTCACCCGCATCACCAAGCTGATGAAAGAAGACCGCGATGCGAACTTCGAAGCCTCCACTGCGGATGGCCTCAAGGTCAATCGCTGGCTGACGACCGGCATGCTGGCTGCTTCCGCAGCAAGCAACGAAGCTGGATACATCACACACAAAGTGGCCCGCTCCTGGGGCCTGTTGGCATTCGATAACCAAGCCCGTGTTTGACACGGCCCGACGGTGGCAGGTCTTGCCCCGACGTTTGGCCGTGGAGCGATGACGAACCATTGGGTCGACATCAAGAACGCGGACGTTATTTTGATCATGGGCGGCAATGCCGCTGAAGCGCACCCGTGCGGCTTCAAATGGGTCACCGAAGCCAAGGCGCACAACAAGGCGCACTTCATGGTGGTGGACCCGCGTTTCAACCGTTCAGCCTCGGTAGCGGACTTCTACGCCCCGATTCGCTCGGGCAGTGACATCGTGTTCCTCGGGGGCATGATCAATTACCTGCTCACGAACGACAAGATCCACCACGAGTACGTGAAAAACTACACGGACTTCACATTCATCGTGCGCGATGACTATGAATTCGTGGACGGCATCTTCTCGGGTTACAACGAAGAGAAGCGGACCTACGACAAGAAGACCTGGGACTACGAACTCGGTGAAGACGGTTTCGTCAAAACCGATGAGACCCTGCAGCACCCACGCTGCGTCTTCCAGTTGATGAAGAAGCACTACGAGAGCTACACGCCTGAACGCGTGGAGAGCGTCTGCGGCACGCCGAAGGAAAAATTCCTGCACGTGTGCGAGAAGTTTGCTTCGACCGCAGTACCGGGCCGCGCAGCCACGATGATGTATGCGCTGGGCTGGACGCAGCACTCGATCGGCGCGCAGATTCTGCGTTGCGCCGCGATGGTGCAGCTGCTGTGCGGCAACATTGGTGTGGCGGGCGGCGGCATGAATGCGCTGCGTGGTCACTCCAACATTCAGGGTCTGACCGATCTGGGTCTGCTGTCGAGCAGCCTGCCCGGTTACCTGACGTTGCCGATGCAGGCCGAGCAGGAATATCAGGGCTACATCACGAGCCGCACGCAAAAACCAATGCGTGCCAATCAGATGAGCTACTGGCAGAACTACCCCAAGTTCCACGTCAGCCTGATGAAGTCCTGGTACGGAGCGAACGCGACGGCCGAGAACAACTGGTGCTACGACTACTTGCCCAAATTGGACAAGCAGTACGACATGCTCCAGATCTTCCAACTGATGAACGAAGGCAAGGTCAACGGCTACATCGCGCAGGGTTTCAACCCGATCGCGGCGTTGGCCAACAGCACCCGCGTACGCGACGGTCTGGCCAAGCTCAAGTTCCTCGTGGTGATGGATCCGCTGGCGACCGAGACCTCCGAGTTCTGGAAGAACTTCGGCGAGTACAACGACATCGACACCGCATCCGTCAAAACGGAAGTGTTCCGTCTGCCCACCACCTGCTTCGCTGAAGAAGATGGCGCAGTCGTGAGCTCGTCTCGCGTCCTGCAATGGCACTGGAAGGCCGCCGAGCCACCAGGCGAGGCCAAGACCGACGTGGCCATCATGTCCGCTCTGCACATCCGCCTCAAGGCGATGTACCAGAAGGACGGCGGCGCGTTCCCGGATCCGATTCTGAACCTCGACTGGAAGTACTCCCAGGCGGCCCATCCTTCATCGGAAGAGCTGGCCAAGGAATACAACGGCAAGGCGCTGGTCGATCTGACCGATCCAAAAGACCCGACCAAGGTGCTCCGCCCTGCAGGCCAGCAAGTCTCCGGATTTGCCGAACTGCGCGACGACGGCTCCACGGCTTCCGGCTGCTGGATCTACGCAGGTGCATGGACGACCGCAGGCAACCAGATGGGTCGCCGCGACAACTCCGACCCGACCGGAATCGGCAACACGTTGAACTGGGCCTGGGCCTGGCCAGCGAACCGCCGCATCCTGTACAACCGCGCTTCCGCAGACGTGGCAGGCAAGGCCTTCAACCCGAACCGCAAGCTCATCGAGTGGAACGGCAAGGCGTGGGGTGGTGCTGACGTGCCAGACACCGGAGTCGGCATCGCGCCCGAAACCGGCAACGGTCCGTTCATCATGAACCCCGAAGGTGTCGCACGCTTCTTTGCGCGCAAGGGCCTGGTCGAAGGACCGTTCCCAACGCACTACGAGCCGTTTGACACGCCGATCGGCAAGAACCCGATGTACCCGAACAACCCCAAAGCCACCAGCTCGCCTGCGGCACGGGTGTTCCCGCACATCTGGGAGACCTTCGGCAAGGCAGAAGACTATCCACACGTGGGTACCACCTACCGCCTGACCGAGCACTTCCACTACTGGACCAAGCACTCGTTGGTCAATGCCATCACGCAACCAGAGCAGTTCGTCGAAATCGGCGAAGCACTGGCCAAGGAAATCGGCATTGTGGCGGGCGACCGGGTCAAGGTTTCCTCGAAGCGTGGCGCGATCAAGGCGGTTGCCGTGGTCACCAAGCGCATCAAGGCGATGAAGATCGAGGGCAAGACCGTCCACCACGTGGGCATCCCCATTCACTGGGGATTCAAGGGCTTGACCAAGCCAGGTTATCTGGCCAACATCCTCACCCCATTCGTCGGCGACGGCAACACCAACACCCCGGAATTCAAGACATTCCTGGTGAAGGTCGAGAAGGCGTAAAGGAGGCTACAGATGTCATTGCAATCTCTCGATATCATGCGCCTCTCGGCCACGACGACCCCGCCTCCACAGGCGCGGTCGCCGCAGTCCGGCGAAGTCGCGAAGCTCATCGACGTGTCCAAGTGCATCGGCTGCAAGGCCTGCCAGACGGCATGTATGGAGTGGAACGATCTGCGCCAGGAGCCCGGCACGAACCATGGCACCTACGACAATCCGGTGGACCTGACCGAAGCTGCGTGGACGGTGATGAAATTCACCGAATACGACAACGAGGCCACAGGCGATCTGGAATGGCTGATCCGCAAGGACGGCTGCATGCACTGTGCCGATCCCGGCTGTCTGAAGGCCTGCCCTTCACCAGGCGCGATCGTGCAGTACACCAACGGCATCGTGGATTTCCATGAGGAAAACTGCGTTGGCTGCGGCTACTGCGTCACCGGCTGCCCATTCAACGTACCGCGCATCTCCAAGAAGGACCACAAGGCCTACAAGTGCACACTGTGCTCTGACCGCGTGGCCGTTGGACGCGAGCCTGCCTGCGTCACCACCTGCCCTACCGGCGCCATCGTTTTTGGCACCAAGAAGGCAATGAAGGACCATGCAGCCGAGCGCATCCAGGACTTGAACGAGCGTGGCTACAAGAATGCGGGCCTCTACGATCCGCAAGGCGTGGGCGGCACGCACGTGATGTACGTTCTGCACCATGCAGACAAGCCATCGCTGTACGCCGGTCTGCCGGATGCACCGACCATCAGCCCGATGGTGAGCCTGTGGAAGGGCGTCTCCAAGCCGCTGGCCATGTTTGCACTCGGTGCAGCAGCCATCGGTAGCCTGTTCCACTACATCACCAAGGGACCGAACGACGTCTCCAAGGAATTGGAAGACGAGATGGATGCCAAGGGCGTGGGTGCCACACCCAAGCAGAAAAATGAGGAGATGACGCCATGAGACGCAATCCGAACGATCTGCAACGCTACAACGCCTCCGAGCGACTGAACCACTGGATCACAGGCATCTGCTTCATCCTGTTGGCTCTGTCGGGCCTGGCGTTCTTCCATCCTGCGTTCTATCCGCTGACCATGCTGTTTGGCGGCGGCACCTGGACCCGCATCCTGCATCCGTACATCGGCGTGGTGATGTTCCTGTTCTTCCTCGTGATGGCGATCCGTTTTGCGGGTCTCAACATGATCGAAAAGCGGGACGTCGAATGGCTGAAGAACGTCAACAAGATGGTGGACGGCGATGACCACGACATGCCCGAACAGGGCAAGTACAACGGTGGTCAGAAGGTGCTGTTCTGGGGCCTGGTGATCGGCATGCTGATGCTGATCATCACCGGTGTGCTGATGTGGCGTGCCTGGCTGAATCTGCCTGTCGGCGTGGTGCGCGTTGCATCTGTCGTGCATGCAGTGGCAGCCGTGTGGATGATCGGCCTGATCATTCTCCACGTCTACGCAGCCATCTGGACCCGCGGCACCATCCGCGCGATGCTCTACGGCACCGTTACCCGCGCCTGGGCCAAGCAACACCACCGCGGCTGGTACCGCAAAATGACCGGCGATAACGACTGATTTTTATTCAGTAGTGAAGTCACCAAAAATACCCGCAACGGCTTTCGCCCTTGCGGGTATTTTTTTGTTTAGTGGGAATTCACTCGGCTTGTTTGGGGCTCGTGACGAACTGCCTGACTGTGCTTTGTCTCGCAGTCTTCGTTTTGAGATGACGATATAGGGCGCTATGCGTTGTTGCGACGGCTTCCCGCACAGGAGTGCTGTGTGCTCCGTCGACGCCT
>CALMCS010000751.1 GCA_937862875.1 uncultured Comamonadaceae bacterium | reverse complement strand
AGGCCGTCGCCCAGGGCAAGTCCCCGGCGCATGAGAAGCAGCGCGAGAAGCGCCGACTGACCGCCGCCAAGGACTTCGGCGACATGACCGTTCGATGGCTTGCCGACGGCAAGATGGCCGACAGCACACGAGCGATGCGCAAGAGCATCGTTGATCGGGACATCCTGCCGGCGTTCAGAAACCGGCGACTCAACGAAATCAGCTCCGACGACCTGCGCGCCTTGTGCAACAAGGTAAAGGCCCGCGGCGCGCCCGCCACAGCCGTCCACGTTCGCGACATCGTGAAGCAGGTCTATGCCTTCGCCATCCTGCACGGTGAAAAGGTGGATAACCCAGCCGACGGCGTGGGCGCGGCTTCGATTGCGACCTTCGTGCCCAAGGACCGAGCGCTGTCACCGATGGAGATCCGTCTGATGTACCGACAGATGGAATCGGTGGCGACATATCCGACCATCCGCCTGGCGCTGCGCATGATTCTGCTGACGCTGGTACGCAAGAGCGAACTGATCGAGGCGACAAGGCATTGGCGATCCACGCGGCACGGTGCCGCGATCAGGCGCGTGCCGCGCCACCCCCACGTGCAGACTGGCTTTTCGCGCAACGCAGTGCCGCGACCTTTTATCTTGCCTTGCATCTTTCCCTGGCCTGACGGCACGGGGATGCGATGCCCCGGCGGCGCTGCGCAGGGCGCGGCCGGCCGGCCGGCGAACGCCCGCCATGCCGCAGGCGTGGAGCGTTCGGGGCAAGCGGTCTGCACGGGGGAATGCACGGCGCAGCGCAGTAGAGGATGAGGTGCGAAGCGTGGTGCGGATGCGCTCGCACTGCACGCACGGCAACGCGGCGAACGCAGACGCAGCGACACGCCTGATAGCACGTCAATGGCGTGCGGCAGCGCGCCGGACGTGAGGTAGGCGAAGCGACGGTCAATGCGCCAGCGAAGCCGGCAGTCTGGCAAGGTCATGGCCGCTTCTCCAGGTAGATCGGTTGCGCGACGCCGATCACGGCGTATGCGGCAATCGGCCCGAAGTAGCGGCTGTCGAACGATGCCGGATTGGTTGTGTTCAACAGAAACAGTTCGCTAGGATGAAGACGCCGGCATTGCGGCCAGGACGGCAGCAGCCGTCCCATGCGGTCGGTAGGCAGCACGGCCGCCGCAGGCACGCCGTCTATCTGCACGACGCCGCCAACGATGCAGACGTGTTGTGGCGCGAGTGCGCCCACACGTTTGAGTAGCGGGATGTGCGCGGGCAGGTAGCCGCGCTGCGCAGCGAGTGCGGCTACGTCTCCCGGAAGCCGGGCCAGCACGATGCTGCCGACGGACAAAGGACGCGGCAGCGAGTCGGCCGATTCGATGCGATACCAGCCGACCGGAACACTGTCGGACGGGTTGTAGACGACGTGCGCCGCAGGCCGCACGAAGGACGCCCAGGCCAGCGCAGCGAGGCCGCAGGCGGACAGCGCAGCCAGCACGATGCGAGCGCGCAGGCGCGAGCGAGGTTCTGGTGCAACTCCAGGTGTGGTGCCGGGTGGGGCGGTGATCGTCATTGCAGCGCCCTCCCAGCCAGCCACGCAGCGTGCCTCTGGAGGGTGTAGTCCGGCAGTGGCAGGCGAGCCGCCAGACGGTTGCCCAGTGTGCGCCAGTACGCGGGCGACGCGTCGATGGCGGCGATGCCCAGCGCCTCGATGGCGTCGATCCTTGCCAGTACGGCGCGCACTTTCTGTTCGCCCTCGGCATGCAGCAGCAGGCGCGCGCCGGGCTGCACACCGGGAATGCGCTGCACGGCGTCTAGCGGCGTGCAAGCCTGCATCACCATGAGCTGCCAGCGGGTTGTTCCGTAGTCGTTCGATTCCCAGCGGATACGGCAGAACATCGACGCCGGTAGGAACATCGCGCTGCGCCGCCAGCGGTCGAGCTGGAAGGTGCGCGCTGCGTTGCCAAAGCGCAGATAGAGGTTGATGCGCCGCTCCACGAAGGCCAGCGCTACGCGAGTCAACGGCACATTGCCGGCATGGCCGGCGAGTGCGTGCAGCGACGGCGCTGCCGTGATTGTTGTGGCAGCTCTTGCAGCCAGAATAGGGGAATTCATGGTGTGTTCTCCGGGAACGCGCGTTCCAGCAAGCCGCGCAGCAACTCGGCGACCGTCGTGTTCTGCGTGAAGGCGGAAACCTTGATGCGGGCGCGCAGTGCGGGCGTGACGTCGAGCGTCAATCGGGCGGTGTAGAGATCGCTCTTGTTGAGGTCGACACCGTCGCCCTGGCGAATCCACGCCTCGGCGTGCGGATTCGCGGGCGGACGCGCGCCGATGGCGATGCGTTTGCCAGTGCGTTTGTCTGGTCCGCCGCTCATGTTGGCCACCGCAGCAGTTCATCGACCAATGCAGTGATTTCGCGTGCGGCGGCACCGTCCGGTGTCAGCTCACGCGCCAATCGACCCGTGGTCACGCTGTCGGCGAAGACGATGCGCTGGCGTACCTCGGCACGCAGCGCGGGCAACGGCTGATCGGCGAGCGCGCTGCGCGCCTCACGTCCGATCACAGTGGTGCTGACGCGCCGATTGATAACGAAGGCCGCGCGCAGCGCAGGCCTGAACACCTGGGCTTCGCGGATCAGCGCCACCATCTCGGCGCTGGCCCACAGGTCATAGGGACTGGGTTGCACTGGGATCAGCACGCAATCTGTCGCCAGCAGGGCCGAGCGCGCCAAGGCTGCGATTCGGGGCGGCCCGTCGATCACGACATGATCGGCCCGCCTGGCGAGTTCTGGCGCTTCTTGGTGCAGGGTTTCCCTTGCCAAGCCGACAGCGCTGAACAGCCGGGGCAGTCCTTGCTGGCTGCGTCGTTGCGTCCAGTCCAACGATGAACCTTGCGGATCAGCATCCAACAGGATGACCGATTGCCCTCGCATCGCCAGTTCACCGGCGATGTGGGTGGCGAGCGTGGTCTTGCCGACGCCGCCTTTCTGATTGAGCAAGGCGACGATCATGGCGCAGCCCTCCGTACTGGAAAGTTGGCTACGAATCGGCCTGCAAAACGTGCTTGTTCTTGCGTTCGGTGTTGCCGTTGTTTTTCGCTTTCAGCAGTTTTACACCGAAACGGCGCGCCTCTACTAAAAGTTAGTGAATTTAAGTTAGGGAAGTTAGAGGGGCCGCAAACCCGCGCCGCTATTGGCTTTCCGACGATTTCGCACGCCTGATAGCACGATACCCCGCACGCCTGATAGCACGACGCCATTCACAGGCTGTACCAGAGTTATCCCCGTGCCGTTCGCGGCACGGGCCTGAAGGTCAGCAACTCCGCTCCGTCGTCCGGCATGCGCTCGATACCCAGGATGTAGCCGGGCAACGATTGCCGCGCCACCAGGGCGCGCAGATCGCAAGCGAAGTCGTAGGGCTTGGCCGTGCTGCCCGACTTGCGGTGCAGATGCCGGAAGTCGAACTGCCATCCACCGGGTTGCTTGCCGCCGTGCTTGCGCACCAGGCGGTACAGCCAGCGCTCGATGCCACCCGTGAGTTTGAAATACGCAGGGTCGATGGTGAGCACCAGTGCCGCATCCAGCACGCCCGCATAGAACCAGTCCGGCAGGATCAGTTCGATGCCCAGCGGCACGCCATTGGCATCGGCCAGTTCCTTCCATTCGTTGATCCACGAGAAGCGATGCAGCCGGCGGCCGGTCGTCTCGCGGATCGACGTGGCAATCGTGGTCGATTGCAGGCGATCCAGCGCGGCCTTGAGGCGCTGGTAGTCGCGTAGCGACTTGCCGCGCCCGATGAAGCGCAGGATCTCGTAGGGCGTGGCCTGCATCAGCCGCGA
>CALMCS010000750.1 GCA_937862875.1 uncultured Comamonadaceae bacterium | reverse complement strand
GTGCAGGCAATGAGCGGCCTCATGAGCATCACCGGCCGCAGCGACAGCGAACCCGGCGGCGGCCCAGTACGCGTGGGCGTAGCGGTGATCGATCTGTTCACCGGCATGTATGCCACCACCGCCATCTTGAGCGCATTGGAGGCCCGCCACCACACCGGCCGCGGCCAGCATATCGACACCGCCTTGCTCGACGTGGCGATGGCCATTCTGGGCAACCAGGGCGCGGGCTTTCTCAATAGCGGCGGCATCCCCGGGCGGCTGGGCAACAGCCACCCGAGCGTGGTGCCGTACCAGGATTTTCCGACCAGCGACGGCAACATGCTGCTGGCCATCGGCAACGATGGACAGTTCGCGCGCTTTTGCGAAGCCGCCGGTGTGGATTGGGCGGCGAACAAAAAATTCACGACCAACAATGCGCGCGTCGCACACCGCGAGGAGCTGATTCCGATGATGAGCGACATCACGCGCCAACGCACGATGGCAGAGTGGATTGCACTGCTCGAAGACAAGGCCGTGCCCTGCGGCCCAATCAACAACATCGCGCAAGCGTTTGCCGACCCACAGGTGCAGGCGCGGCAACTGCGCGTCGAGCAAGACCGGTTTGCCGACGCGGCGCAGGCAGCCGAACATCAAGTGGTGAACCGCATCGCATCCACCGCGAGTCCGCTGCGACTGTCCGAAATGCCCGCCACCTTGCGCCACGCGCCGCCTGCGCTCGGGCAGCACACGGCCGAAGTCCTGCGTGAATATTTGGGGATGACGGCGGAGCAATTCAGCGCGCTGAAAGACAAGAAGGTGCTCTGACCTAATTTCGAAAATTCGAGTCGACGCGAAGGCGCAATGCCTTCGCCGCGCGATCCTCATCGCGCACTTTGAGATGACGCCAACACCTGTCGATTCACCTTCGCGCTGCCGAGGTCCGCCCCATTTTTCAGCTCGCCGCGACTTTGCAAATCCCGTAACGATTTGGTTCACCAGGCACGTACCTAGTGAATCCCCTAGTCCGATTTCATTGACTTGAATCTGCCATTCACGCACATTACACCAAACGAACGTTTGCTTTTTATATGAACACCAAACGCACCACTACCCGATCGCCACGCGCCGACAACCGGCTGCCTGAGTTGCTTGATGCAGCGGCCCGCCAGTTCGGCAGCCGCGGCTACGCAGCTACCTCCATGCGCGACATCGCGGTCGAGTCGAAGATGCTCCCCGGCTCGCTCTACTACCACTTCGCATCCAAGGAGGCCTTGCTTGTCGCGGTCTACAGCGAAGGGGTGAAAGAGCTGGAGGCGACGACCGCTGCGGCCATCGCCAAGGAGCGTGACCCCTGGTCGCGTCTGGAGGCGCTGTGCCGCGCGCACCTCGAGACGGTGCTCAGCGACAGCTACTACGCCAACGTCCTGATTCGCGTCCTGCCAGACGACGTTCCCGAAGCCGCCGAGCGCCTGCGGGAAGTGCGAGAGAACTACGAGAAAACTTTCCGTGACGCGGTGGATGCATTGCCACTCGTGCCACGGGCAGATAGGCGCGCCTTGCGTCTGATGCTGATCGGTTCGTTGAACTGGACGGCACTTTGGTTCAACCCCCAGGGACGCGATTCCCCACGCGCACTGGCTCGGAAGTTTGTGGGGCTCATAAAGGAGACACAAGATGGCAGTACGTCCGCCTAGGGTGATTGTCACGAAGATTGGATTTGATGGGCATGACCGCGGTAGTCGCGTCATCGCCGCCACCCTTCGCGATGCAGCTATGGAAGAGATCTACACACCACCGTGGCAGGAGATTTCCACGGTAGTGAAACTGGCCACCGAAGAAGACGC
>CALMCS010000749.1 GCA_937862875.1 uncultured Comamonadaceae bacterium | reverse complement strand
TGATCACCACCAACACGACGCAATCGGCCAACGAGCACCTGTACAAGAAGCTGCCGTATGACCCAGTGAAGGATTTCACGCCGGTGTCCGGCTTGGGCAAGGGCGGACAGGTGCTGGTAGTGAATGTCAACGCGCCGTACAAGAACGTGGGCGAGCTATTGGCCGCCGCGAAGAAGTCGCCCGGCAAGCTGTCTTTCGGCAGCGGCAGTTCTTCCAGCCGTGTGGCGGGTGAAATGCTCAAGCAATTGGCAGGTGTGGACATCCTGCACGTGCCGTACAAGAGCAATCCGTTGGCGATCACCGACCTGCTGGGCGGACAGATCGACATGATGATCACGGACACCACCACGGGCGTCCCGCAGATCAAATCGGGCAAGCTGCGCGCCCTCGGCTATTCGACCAAGACCCGCAGCGCGCAGTTGCCGGATGTGCCGACACTGGACGAGGCGGGCGTCAAGGGTTACGACATGGGTTATTGGTTTGCGGCCTATGTGCCCGCGGGCACGCCCAAGGAAGTGGTTGCGCGCTTGAACGAGCTGCTCAAGAACGCGACCAAGAGCGCCGGAGCGAAGTCGTTCTACGAGACCTCTGGATCTGAAGCGTGGACCACCACACCAGAAGAATTGGCGCAGTTTCAGGCGACCGATGCGCTCAAGTGGGGCAAGGTGATCAAGGCGGCGGGCATTCAGCCCGAGTGATTCGCCGGGAGCACGGATAAAAAAACGCCTTCGCAGACTCAGCCTGCGAAGGCGTTTTGTTTTTGGCGCACGAGAGTTACTGTGACTGCTTGGGGGTCTCGACGGACTCCGTCTCGGCATCGGTGACCAGGGTCGGGTCGTGCTGATCGTTGGCTTCCTGATCCGGAGGCGCAAACAGCTCCCAGGTCGCCACGAACAACGCGGCCACCGCTGGGCCGATCACAAAGCCGGTGATGCCGAAGATCGCCATGCCGCCCAGAGTGGACATGAGCACCATGTAATCGGGCAACTTGGTGTCCTTGCCGACCAGAATAGGGCGCAGGATGTTGTCGACCGTGCCGATCACGCCAACGCAGAACGCGACCAGGATGGCGCCCTTGACCATGTCGCCGGTGGCGAAGAAGTAGATGGCGGCCGGTGCCCAGATGATGGCGGCACCCACGGCGGGCAGCAGCGAGAGGAAGGCCATGAGCACGCCCCAGAGCACGGGGCCCTGGATGCCGAGGAACCAGAAGATCAGGCCGCCGAGCGCGCCTTGCACCGCCGCGACGGCGATGTTGCCCTTGACGGTGGCGCGGATCACGGTGATGAACTTGGAGGCCAACTCGCGCTTGTGCATGCGGTTGAGTGGCACGGCCTGCGCAATGCGCGCGCCGAGGGCAGCGCCGTCGCGCAGCAGGAAGAACACCAGATACAGCATCACGCCGAAGCTGACCACGAACTGCAGCGTGTTGGAGCCGAAGTCCACCGCCTTGGTGGCGAGGAATTGGCTGGCCTGTGCGCCGAACTTGGAGAGTTGGGCTTCCACTTCCGCGACCGACGTGAGGTGGAAGTGGTCCAGCAGCTGCATGGCCCAGCTGGGCATGGCGGCGATGATCTTCTGCAGGTAGCCGCCAATGTTGAGCTGGCCCGAGCGCAGTCGCTCGTAGATGGCGCTGGCTTCGGTGACCAGCGAGGTGCCGATCAGCGACAGTGGCAGGATCACCAAGAATAAAACGCAAGCTAATGTAATTAGTGCCGCGAAGTTCGTGCGCTTGGGCATGAGCCTCAATAGCCGCTTTTGCAGTGGGGCGAAAAGGATCGCCAAAACCACGGCCCAGAACACCGCTCCGGCGTACGGCCACAAAATTGCAAAAAATGCCAGCGACACTAGGATGAGAAGCGTCAGAAAGGTGCGCTGTTGCAGGGTTTGAGAATTCATATTGTGCAATTTGAACGTTGTGAGGCAAATGTACGCGAGAACCTCATTTGCTGATCGGTCAAGACTCTCACGTCAATCGAACTTCAATGGCACAATAGCGTCCGTACTTAGGCCCTTCCCCTGCCACAGTCGCATCCGCCAACCGGTTCAGCCGTGACGCGGAAGGTTTACTAACCAGCTAAAGCTTCCTAAAGGGAAGCAGAGGTGAGCGGAACAATGAGCGAACCCACATCCGTATATAAAGCCTACCAAGGCAACACGTATCTCTTCGGCGGCAATGCGCCTTATGTCGAGGAAATGTATGAGAGCTATCTGGAAAATCCAGGCAGCGTTCCTGATACGTGGAGAGAATACTTCGACGCCCTGCAGCACGTGCCTGCAGTCGATGGCAGCAATGCCAAGGACGTCCCCCATCTGCCAGTGATCAACGCGTTCGCCGAACGCGCCAAGCAAGGTGGAACCCAGGTTGTCGTGGCCTCTGGTGCTGATTCGGAACTGGGACGCAAGCGTACCGCCGTTCAGCAACTGATCGCCGCTTACCGCAACGTCGGTCAACGCTGGGCTGATCTCGATCCCCTCAAGCGCACCGAGCGCCCAGAAATTCCCGAGTTGGAGCTGTCGTTCTACGGCTTCACCGACGCCGATCAAGAGACCGTGTTCAACACCAGCAACACGTTCTTCGGCAAAGAATCCATGCCCCTGCGTGAGCTGGTCAATGCTCTGCGCGAAACGTATTGCGGCACCCTGGGTGTCGAATACATGTACGCCACGGACCAGAACCAGAAGCGCTGGTGGCAACAAAAGCTCGAAACCATTCGCAGCAAGCCGAATTTCGACGAAGCCAAGAAGAAGCGCATTCTCGACCGCCTGACCGCAGCCGAAGGCCTTGAGCGTTACCTGCACACCAAGTACGTCGGCCAGAAGCGTTTCTCGCTGGAAGGCGGCGAGTCGTTCATCGTGTCGATGGACGAGCTGATCAACGACGCTGGCCTCAAGGGCATTCAGGAAGTCGTGATCGGTATGGCCCACCGCGGTCGTCTGAACGTGCTCGTGAACACCCTGGGCAAGATGCCCAAGAATCTGTTCGCCGAGTTCGATCACACCGCTCCCGAAGAACTGCCTTCCGGCGACGTGAAGTATCACCAGGGCTTCAGCTCCGACGTGACCACCGCTGGCGGCCCGGTTCACCTGTCGCTGGCGTTCAACCCATCGCACCTGGAAATCGTCAACCCTGTGGTTGAAGGCTCGGTGCGTTCGCGCATGGACCGTCGTGATGACCCACGTGGCAAGCAAGTGCTGCCCGTGCTGGTGCACGGCGACGCGGCATTTGCCGGTCAAGGCGTGAACCAGGAAACCCTGGCGCTGGCGCAGACCCGTGGTTACTCCACGGGCGGCACGGTGCACATCATCATCAACAACCAGATCGGTTTCACGACCTCTGACCCGCGCGATGCACGCTCCACGCTGTATTGCACCGACATCGTCAAGATGATCGAGTCGCCGGTTCTGCACGTGAACGGTGATGATCCAGAAGCCGTCGCACTGGCTACCCAGCTGGCGCTCGAGTTCCGCATGGAATTCGACAAGGACGTGGTGCTCGACATCATCTGCTTCCGCAAGCTGGGCCACAACGAGCAGGACACTCCTGCTCTGACCCAGCCGCTGATGTACAAGAAGATCGGCGCTCATCCAGGCACCCGCAAGCTCTATGCTGACAAGCTGGCTACGCAAGGTCTGGGCGAAACGCTGGGCGACGACATGGTCAAGGCCTACCGCGCTGCAATGGACGACGGCAAGCACACGGTGGATCCGGTGCTGACCAACTTCAAGAGCAAGTACGCAGTGGACTGGAGCCCGTTCCTGAACCAGAAATGGACAGACGCTGGCGACACCGCCATCCCACTCGCCGAGTGGAAGCGTCTGGCTGAGCGCATCACCACGATTCCTGAAGGCGTGACTCCTCACGCTCTCGTGAAGAAGGTGTATGACGACCGCGCAGCCATGGGCCGTGGCGACATCAACGTCGACTGGGGCATGGGCGAGCACATGGCTTTCGCATCGCTGGTGGCGTCTGGCTACCCCGTGCGTCTGTCGGGTGAAGATTGCGGCCGCGGTACGTTCACGCACCGTCACGCTGTGATTCACGACCAGAAGCGCGAAAAGTGGAGCGAAGGCACCTACATTCCGCTGCAGAACGCTGCCGACAACCAGGCTCCGTTCGTCGTGATCGACTCCATCCTGTCCGAAGAGGCTGTGCTGGCATTCGAATACGGCTACGCATCGAACGACCCGAACAC
>CALMCS010000748.1 GCA_937862875.1 uncultured Comamonadaceae bacterium | reverse complement strand
CTGCCGCTGCACTATCCACAACTGCCAAAGGAGTGCGAAACTCATGGCTGATCATGTGAAAGAACTGCCGCTGCTCTTGCCGCAGATCGCGCTCGCTGTCCAGCGCCTGCTTCAGCCACACCTGGGCGAGAGACAACTCGCGCGTGCGTTGTTCGATCCTGTCTTCCAGCATTTGCTCCGACTGGGCTAGGTGCTCGATGGCCCGGTCTTTCGAGATCTCTGCTTGGCGATATCGGAGCACCATGCCCACGAAAACCGCAGACGCAATCAGCGCGGTGAACACCAGCACCTGGAATTGCCAGAGGGTGGTGACATCGATGTTCCAGTGCGCAAACCCGGTGAGGACTGCCGTGGTAGGGATCCCACCCACGAGGTGCACGCCGTAGGCGATCAGCAGCAAGGCATGTTGAGCGCGCCGATGGCGCTGTACCAAGGCATGGATGCACAGCGTGACCGCTATCACATCGCAGATGACCAGCGAAACCAGATTGACCCACGCAACCGCCGAATACACGCCCAGCAGAACGCTGAGGGAGCTCGCGACATTGACCGCGATGAGCGCCAGAAATGCGCGGTCTGCCGCCTTGTGCTGCGTGTTGCGTGTGAGCTGCTCGCGCATCTGCCAGGCCACGGTGGTTGCGACCGCGAAGGCTCCGATCCCCACCGCGTGGCTGGCCCAAATCGTCCAGTCGTCGGGGATCCACATGCTGAGGTAGCCCCGCACATTGAACACATGTAGCGTACTCACGGTGCCCAGCAGGGCCAGTGCATAAAGGTTGTAGGTTCGGAAAACGACCGATGCAGCCCAGATGCCCAGCAGCAGCGCGGCCATCACCCCGAAGTAGAGGCTCATGGATCTCTCTCTGGCTGCGATTTCCGCTGCCAGCGCCGCGATGCTGGGTAGCACAATGCCGTGAAACTGCATGGCACTGCTCGTCTCGACACGGACCAGCACTACCGAGCCGGGCTGCAGGCGGAAGAGGTGCTGGCGAATGCCTGCTTTCAACCGAGCCGGCACGTAGTCGCCGCTGTGCTGCACATGCCATGCCCCGTTGGCAGCGTCGCGGTGGTACACCTGCACGGAATCCAGATAGGTCGGGTTCGCCAGCAACCATACAGGATCGCCGGGGGTGGCTGCACTGGGCGCGTCGAAGGTCAACCAGACAACATCCTTGTGATAGCCCACATTCAGCGCGTGATTCAAAGGCTGCCAGGCCAGTTCAGACGGCGGCTTCGAGAGCACTTCATCGGGTGTCAGGTTTTCATGGACGTCTTCCACCCATCGCATCGGAATATCCCAACCAAGCAATTGCGGTCTGGATTCACCATGGCCTGTAGACATCTGTTGTGCGCAAGCCACCGAAGTCCAAAACATCGCAGTGCAAACCAAGCCGAACGCAACCATTACGCGAATGCCGTGCATTGCAAGGCCTCCAGCGGTTTGAAGGTCGCGCACAAGGCAAATACGGCAGTGTTTTGTGAATAATTGTGAGTAGTTGTGCATGGATGGCTACTTGGGGCGCACCGAGAATAGCCCGTGTTAAGATGTTTCCACAGCTCTCCCCTCGCACACCCTTTTGTTCGATGTCCTCTAAATCCGTTGTCGCCGTCGTAGAAGACGACGATGACATCCGCGCCAACGTGTGCAGCTATCTTGAGCGTTCCGGTTTCGGTGCCTGGGGGGCCGAGTCGGCCGAAGACTTCTACGTGCGGTTGCTGCGCAATCGGGCAGATCTGGTGGTGGTCGATATCGGCCTGCCGGGTGAAGACGGCTTGAGCTTGGTCACGCGATTGGCGACCCAAGGAGTTCCGACCGTCTTGATGACCGCGCGCGCGGACCTGGACACCCGCATCGCCGGGCTGGATGCAGGCGCGCTGCAGTATTTCGTCAAGCCTGTGGACATGCAGGAACTCACTGCGGGCATCCGCTCGCAATTGCGCCACAAGGCGCCTCGCGCCGCAGAAGGTGAATCGCTAGCGCCTTGGCGCCTTGACCGCGCTGCGGGTCGGCTGGTGGCCCCCAACCAGCAGGGTGTGGATCTAACCAGCCGCGAGTTGGAACTGCTGGGCTGCTTGATGGCCACGCAAGGTGTGCTGGTCACCAAACAAGCGTTGACGGAAGCCGTGGGCGCAGATGACGCGGAAGACGGATTTCATCGCATCGAATCCCAATTGAGCCGCTTGCGCCGCAAGACGCTGGACGGCACAGGGCAGGCGTTGCCCGTTAGGGCGGTGTTTGGCAAAGGGCTGGTGTTCGTGTCGTGAGTCCCGTGGCTCATAAAAATCCATTGCTACCACGCGGCCAAGGCTGCGGCGGAGCCCGTTCGCTTAAGCAAAGAGAGAAAACCAAGGAGTGTCGATGAACATCACCAATGCGATGCAGAACCTGCGGACTGCGGTCCGCAGGTGGCTGCCAAGAGGAAGAGGTGCAGCGTACGTCAGATGGGGGGTGGCGGCTGCGTTGCTGGCGGCGCCGTTGGCGCATGCGGGCTGGGTCAATGGAGGTTTTGAAGCCGGCACGAGCATGCCGCCGTCTGGGTGGACGCATAAGACATACACACGGCCAAATGTGCTGCCCGCGTCGCCACCAGTGCCTAACATGACGACCGGGATTACGCTGTCCCAGCTGGGACTCACTGGCGAAGCTACAGGCAATGCGAACAACCGCAGCGCGGTCATCTCCGCTCCAGCCGTGCGCATGCCACTCAGTGGTACAGATCTCAGCAGCGTCACGGCGCCTCGCTGGGACAACCACGCATTCCGGCTCAATAACGTCGGGAGTCGGTTTGCATCTTCCATCGAACAAACAACGTTCATCACGGCGGACGATGTGGACCCCAGCGATGACCGGGTGCACATCCGCTTTGCGATGGCGCCGATCATGGTGGATGGCGGACATGGCGCCACCAAGCAACCCTATTTCTATATTCAGGTGCGCAACCTCACCAAGAACAAGGTGATGTTCTACACCTACAACTATTCCACCCAGTCTGGCGTTCCATGGCAGATTCTGGGGGACTATCGCTGGACTGACTGGCAGGGCGTGGATATTGCGCCCGGTAATGGTCAACTGGATGTAGGCGACCAAGTCGAGCTGATCGTCTATGCAGCCAACTGCCAACCCAGTGCTGCAGGCCATGAGGTGCGGGTCTATCTGGATGCCGTGGGCGTGTTCATGCCTGGTCTGTCGGTCGAAGCCAAGGGGCCTTCAGTGACCACCCCTGGCGCGACCATCCAGTACACCTACAACTACATCAACAACAGCCCTGACATGACCCTGGGCTCCAAGGTGTATCTGGCAGCGCCCAAGACGGAAAATGGCCTGGAACTGGCTTTTGACCTAACGTCAATTCCCGCGAACTGCTCGGCAACCCCGGTATATCCCACTCCCAATCCGGCCAACCGTGGCAGGTACATCGTCTGTGATGTGGGTGATGCGGGGGGGCAGCTCAACCCTGGCCAGGGCGGCAGCTTCCCGATCAGTTTTACCGTACCGCCTGTTGCGGTTGCGGGTGATGTGGTCAACAACGGCGACTACAACATCTATTCCAACACCGTGAGCGCCTACATCGGCCCGATGGTCAAAACCAACATCGTGGCTGCCGCGACACCGCTGGTCGATTTGGCCGTGACAGTGGGTAATGGCGGCAAGGTTACCTATGGGACGAGCGAACCTGTGACCTATACCGTCACGGTTACCAATAACGGCCCGATCACCTCGGGCGGCACGGTCACGCAGGCGCTCAAGGGCCTGGGTGAGTCTTGCGCTGCGCTGACTTTCAATCCCGCCCTTGGTGGCGGTTTCAGTTGTACAGACGGAGCAGCTTCCGGAGATGGCGTCACGATCTCGTACCCTACAGGCAGCCTGGCAAATGGTGCTACGACCAGCTATACCGTTTCTGGCACAACGCCAGCGAGCGCTGGCACGCCTGTCAACACCACAGCCTCTGTGGCCCCCACGGGAGGGAATACCGACAGCAATCTGTCCAACAACTCCGACGGCATCCAAACTCCGGTAGCGGCCAATACGCCCAACCTGACGGTCAATGCTGCAGGCTCTGGCAGCGGGTACGTGCAGGGCACGCCCGCAGCGCTCGATTGCGGCACTGCTACACCAATCTCGGGGAAATGCACCAGCACGACCGAGCCTGTCGGTGAAGGGCAAGAGGTACTGCTTTATGCCACCGCACATCCGG
>CALMCS010000747.1 GCA_937862875.1 uncultured Comamonadaceae bacterium | reverse complement strand
GCCGGTCATCTCGGCCAGACTGGGCTCCTTGCTCGCATCGCGATCCAGGTCGTAGGCCATGTGGTCTTTGGTGAACAGACCCACGATCTTGCTGCCATCCACGGGCAGCTTGTCGAAGTCGGCCTTGTTCGCGGCGACGCTGTATTTCTGCGTCTTGAACTCGGTCAGCAGATTGCGCGAGTCGTTGCGCTTGCCGCCGTCGGCCTTGGCGGTGAAGTAGCTGGTGCCGCCGCCGAAGATGACGTCGACGCCGTCGGTCAGTGCGCTGTTGTAGCCTGCGCCGCCTGGGACGAGTGCTGCGGCGATGGTGTTTTCCGCGTCGCGATGGCAGACATGCGAATAGGTAGCGGCTGGAGTTGCGTGGGTGATGCGCGTGGTGCTCACTACACCCGTGCCGTAACCGGCGGACTTCATCTGCTCCAACAACGTGGGCACGCTCTTGCCATTGGTAGTCGGGCAAGTGCTGTCAAAATTGGTGTGATAAGGCTTGCCGGCGGCGTCGGTGGCCTTGGTATCCGCCGTCATGGAGATGACTTCGTTGTTCATCTTCACGCCCGTCATGTAGGCGGCCATCGAGGGAGCGCTGTCGGTGACCTGGGCGTCGTTCGAAAAGGTGTGCACGAAAGCGGTTTCGGGCAGCGTGTCCATGGTGAGATCGCCGTCTTCACCCACGCTGTAGATCCGTGCCGCAGTCATCGTGGTGATGCCCATGCCGTCGCCCAGAAAGAACAGCACGTTCTTGGTCGGCGAGCCACTCGGCGGAACCCGGTTATCGCTCCCGCCGCAGGCCGACAACATCAATACGGATGCGCCCACCAGCGCGCAGCACAGTCCTTTTAGCTTCATGCAGAACTCCCTCGAAATTGGGAGGTTCGCCGCAGCGCGTATTGGATGCCGCGCAGCACACCATCCCGGTTAGTGATGGCTGCACTCTAAGAACACACGATGACTCGCGAGTGACACCCCTCGAATCCGAGAGGTGAATTGGAAGCTCTTAGAGGTCTTGCTGCGGCAATGCGTAGCGATGGGCCAGTGATTCCGCGAGCCCGAACTCTTTCAAAATGGCCTCGAGTCGCTCACGCGCGCTGCGCTTTTTCTGACCGGTGTAGCGCGCCAGAATCAGCTCGTTCTTCATGCTGTGCTCCCAGCCGACCAGCTCGGTCACGGTCACCTGATAACCACTGGCCTCGAGGTACAGACAGCGCAGCACGTTGGTGATCTGACTGCCCATTTCGCGGGTGTGAATGGGATGGCGCCAGAGTTCCGCGAGCGGTGTGCGCGAGAGCTGCAGTGCTTTCCCCTGGCGCAGGCAGGCCGCCACTTCGGCCTGGCAGCAAGGCACCAAAACCATGGCGCGCGCGTTCTTTTGCAGACCGAAGGCGATCGCGTCATCGGTGGCGGTATCGCAAGCGTGGAGCGCCGTCACCACATCGACCTGGGCGGGCAGCTCTTGCGTCTGCGCGGAGGCCGCCACAGAGAGATTGAAGAACGACATCCGGTCAAAGCCCAATTGCTTGGCCAGTTGCTGTGAACGCTCGACCAGTTCCGCACGCCATTCGATGCCGTAGATCTCGCCGCGGCCCAGGCCCTTGAAGAACAGATCGAACAGGATGAAGCCCAGATACGACTTGCCCGCGCCGTGGTCGGCCAGCGTAGGTGCGTGCTCATTGGCCGATAGCTCTTGCAGCAGCGGCTCGATCAGCTGGTACAGGTGATAGACCTGCTTGAGTTTGCGGCGCGAATCCTGGTTCAAGCGACCTTCGCGCGTGAGGATGTGCAGCTCTTTCAGCAGCTCGATGGACTGGCCCGGACGAATCTCCGCCAGCACCTCGGCCTGCGCGGCCTCGGCCTTGCTGGTATGCGCCGCGCGGCGTTGTGGTGCTTGTGTGTTCGACGACTGTGAGTTGTTGCCGCCGCGAGGGGATTGCTGCTTCATTGTGCTTGTCCCTCGGTCTTGTTGCCCGCATACGGACAGGCGTGCGCACCGACATCGAGATCCGCCCAGCCTTGATTGCCCAGCTTTTCGAGCACGTCGATGTTCTTTTCGAAAATCTCTTCGGCCTCGGGAAATGCTTCCACGGCCTTGTCGATGCTTTCCTCGCGCAGCAGATGCAGCGTCGGATACGGGGCGCGATTCGTGCAGTTGCTCACATCGTCGAGGTCCGTTCCATCGAATTGGAACTGCGGGTGAAACGAGGCCACCTGAAGAATACCGCCCAGATCGAGCGCATCGATCATGTCGTCGGCCAATTCGAGGAAGTCGTTGAAATCCAGAAAATCCTGCAGACAATCCGGTGCCATCAGCAAGGTGGTGTCGCGCTTTTCGGGGGAGATTTCGGCCAGCGCTTCCAATTCACGGTGCAGCTCGTCGGCCAATTCACGTGCGTCCTGCGCGCGGCTGACGACGTAGTGAATCTGATCCTTCACATGCACGCCCTTGGCGAACGGGCACAGATTCAAGCCGATCACCGCCCTTTCGAGCCAGCGTACGGTGTCGGCAACCACTTGGTTGTCGCGCGTTTGCAGGTCGGCTTCGGTGACGGGTGTTGAATGGGCTTGATCGGACATGTGGGCGTTTCTTGGGGTCTAAGGGGCAGTATTTTAGGCCTCCCCCCGTTCCACGGCTCCGCGCGGGTATTCCGCACGAATCTTTGCCTCAACCCTGCGGAGAGCGATCAAGCGTTCAGCAGGCGCAGACCGGTCAGTCGTTCATGCTCGCGTCCGGCAAATCGGTCTGTCATGCCAGCGATGAAATCGGACACCACGCGTGCGCGCTTCATCACGTCACCCTGCAATGCGTCTGTGGCCTGTGCGACGGGCATTTCTTCTGGCGTCTGAAAGTAGATACCAAACAACTCCCGCACGATGCGCTGCGCAGACTCCATCGTCTGCATCACCTGTGGATGTCGGTACAGCTCGCGAAACAGAAACTGCTTGAGCGCCAGCGACTCGGCCCGCATCTGCGCCGTGAAGCCTACCAGCGCTGGTGCACGCCGCACGTCATCGACGCTGTGCGGGTCATGTGCCGCTACGGCGGCCGAGGTCGCGCCAATCACGTCGTAGACCTGATCGCTCAACATCCGGCGGATCGTCTCGTTGAGCAGACGCCGCTGCTCGGATTCATTGCGCAGTTGCGGATAGGCCTCGATCGCCTGGATGCGGTAGCGCTCGAACAGCGGCACGTCGGCCAGTTGCTCCAGACGAATCAGCCCCGAGCGAATGCCGTCGTCCACGTCGTGCGCGTTGTAGGCGATTTCGTCGGCCAGATTGCACAGCTGGGCCTCCATGCTGGGTTGCTGCCCCCGCAGGAATCGCTCGCCAATTCCACCGGGCTCGCGCTGCTCGATCAGCTCGGCGTTGCGGCGCGAGCAATGCTTGAGGATGCCTTCGCGCGTCTCGAAGGTGAGATTGATGCCGTTGTAGTCCGGGTAGCGCTCTTCCAGCGCATCCACCACGCGCAGGCTTTGCAGGTTGTGCTCGAAGCCGCCGTAGTCTTTCATGCAGTCGTTGAGCGCGTCCTGACCGGCATGTCCAAAGGGCGTGTGGCCCAGATCATGAGCGAGGCAGATGGCCTCGACCAAATCTTCATTCAGTTGGAGAGAACGAGCGATCGAACGACCCAGCTGCGCGACTTCCAGCGAATGGGTCAGTCGCGTGCGAAACAGGTCGCCTTCATGGTTCAGAAAGACCTGCGTCTTGTAGACCAATCGCCTGAACGCCGTGGAGTGCACGATCCGGTCGCGATCACGCTGAAACTCGGACCGCGTGGGCGCGGCGGCTTGAGGAAATCGCCGTCCCCGACTCTGATCGGGATCACAGGCGTAGGGCGCGAGAACTGCATTCAACAAGTGCAAAACGGGACTCCTCAAGTGCGCCTGGCACCTTTCAACCGATCGTCATTCCTGGGTCCGAATCATTCGCAGCAGGCGTCGATGACTTCACGCACCAAGGCGTCTGGCGCTGGCAGAACCACTGCCTTGCCCGGGCCATCGATCAACACGAAACGGATTTCACCGGCTTCGGATTTCTTGTCAATGCGCATCAGTTGCAGATAGCGTCCTGCGTTGTCCTGCTCGTCGATGCGCGGGCCGCGCACAGGCAGACCGGCGCGCTCGATCAGCTTGCGCAGTCGCTTCACGAAGGCCTCATCCACCATGCCCAAGCGCTTCGACAACTCCGCCGCCATGACCATGCCGGCGGCAACGCCTTCGCCATGCAACCACGCACCGTAACCCATGCCCGCTTCAATGGCGTGACCAAAGGTGTGGCCAAAATTCAAAATCGCACGCAGGCCTGCTTCGCGCTCATCCTGACCCACCACCCACGCCTTGATCTCGCAACTGCGCTTCACAGCGTGCGCCAACGCCGTGCGGTCACGCGCCAGCAGATCGCTCATGTTGTCTTCCAGCCATTGCATGAATTCCATGTCGGAAATCGGGCCGTACTTGATCACCTCGGCCAAGCCCGCCGCCAGCTCGCGCTCGGGCAAGGTGTCCAGAGTTTCCAGATCGCACACCACCATTTGCGGCTGGTAGAAAGCGCCGATCATGTTCTTGCCGAGCGGATGGTTGATGGCGGTCTTGCCACCCACCGACGAATCGACCTGCGCCAGCAGCGTCGTCGGCACTTGAATGAACGGCACGCCGCGCATGTAGCTGGCCGCCGCAAAGCCGGTCATGTCGCCGACAACACCGCCGCCCAGGGCAAAGAGCACGGTCTTGCGGTCCGCGCCATGTTCCAGCAGCGCATCAAAAATCTTCTGCAGCGTTTGCCATGTCTTGAATTCTTCACCGTCCGGCAGCGTCACGGTGTGAACGTACTTGTAGTGGTTCTTCAAGACATTCGCCAATTGACCACCGTACAGCGGCCCCACCGTTTCGTTGGTGACGATGAACGCGGCACTGGCTTTTGGAAGTGCGCGGGTCGCACCCATTCCATCCAGAAGGCCGTTGCCGATATCAATGAAGTAGCTGCGCTCCTGCAGCGGGATTTCTACTGAGATGGGGGACATGTGAGTTCGCTGTGAGAGGTGGTGATGTAGCTCGGGGTATGGGTCCAAGTGTAGGACAGGTTTCCAAGTGACATCGTTTCATGGCGAGGAACAACGAAAAAGGCCCCGGGATTTCTCCCGGGGCCTTGGTCAGTTCATGGACTCTTTGCTACGCATTCATTGCGATGCCGCAGCGTTGAATCCATCAGGTAGCTGCGCTCATGGGCAAGGCAGTTCGCCCGCATTGATGGCGAGTGTCACGCGCTTGGAGGCTGTCAGGCTACCGCGGGTTGCGGTCACCAGGAAGCCTGTAGGTGCGCAGGTGTTGCCTGTCACGATCCCTGTCTCAGGATCCTTCGTGTAGGTTGGTGTGCCGCTCACGAAGCCAACGCCGCCCGTCGACGAGCTGGACAGCCAAGCTGGCAGGCCGCTGAAGGTCCAGGTCACTGGAACCGTTGGATCACCACCGGTTGCCGAGAAACCGTACTGGTACAGCGATCCCATGCCTGCTGCGGGAATGCGGCAGGTGCTGTTGATGTCGGTACCGGTCGTGCAGGTGTTCAGGTTGAGCGTCAGCGGAGCATCCACCGTCACGTCACCCGTCACACTGATCGAGAAGCTCTGTTGAATCGTTGCACCCAGACGATCGGTGACAGACGCCAGGAAGGTGTAGCTGCCCAGTCGTTTCACGGAAGGTGTACCGGAAATCATGCCCACGCTGTTCAGGCTCAGGCCTGTAGGCAGGTTACCGCCGACGAGTCTCCAAGTGTAGGGAGCATTGCCACCGGTGGCTTGCAGCAGGGAGCTGTAAGGCACGCCGTTGACGGCCACATCCGCGATCGCCGTCGTCGCAATCGCCAGAGGCGTGTTGCTGACCAAGGTATCGTAGGCACCTACCGCCAGATACGAAGTGACTGGATCTTGAATGCCGTTGGCCACATTGTTGTCGGAACGGTCCGCCACGAATTGCAGCAGGATCGGGCCTTCATTCGCGCCACTCATCAAGGAGAACTGTGCCGTGCCGCCAATGCTTTGCACACGGACCGAGCTGCTCTTCTGCGAACCGGCAACCAATTGCGCGCCAACGCTGGCATCGCTGCTGGAGCTGGTGAATGGAAGAATGCTGACCTGCAGATTGGCTGCCGATGCAGTGGCAATGGGCTGGTTCGCGTCGTCATACAACGATGCCTGGATACCCACAGTGTTGGACAGGTTGGCGAGGTTATCGCTGGTGCCCAAGGTGCTGGCAGCTTGCGCCTGGCCAATCACCCAAGCCGGCTTGCCGGTTGCAGCGCCCACTTGAATATCAACGTTGGCGCTGTAGGTGATCTTGTCGCGTGGATCGACGACCGTACAGACGATGCGAGCGGTACCGGCTTGATTGCTGGAGTGAAAATGGAACGATGCGCCGCCCGAGTTGGAACCCAGGGTAATCGCACGGTAAGCGCCCGGCTTACCGTCGACTTCATGCGAAGTATCACCATCAAGATAGTACAAAGCGCCAGAGTCCAGACCCGATGCCATATTGCAGGCAAAGATGTCCGTACCACCGGGAATCGGCTTGCCACCGGTTTGTGCACTGACGTACAACGAGGTGGAATAAGGGGCATAAGCGCCTGTGCCGGCCAAGTTATTGCTCGGATCAATATTGATCGGCAGCTGGGTCTTCACCGTAGTCAGCGAAATGCTGTATTGCTGCGCAGAAGTACCACCACTGCCGCCTCCGCCGCCGCAAGCGGTCAGAGCGGCCACGGCCAGTAGCGAGGACAGTCTCAAAATATTCTTCATCTCATTCACCTTACAAATTAACGGACTGGTCCACGATCGGAAATCACCTTGGGCGTGATGAACACCAGAACTTCGTTCTTGGTGGACTCACGTCGGCGGTTCTTGAACAGATTCCCAACCACTGGGACATCACCCAGGAACGGCACTTTGTTTTCTTGGCTGGTTTCTTCCATGGTGAAGATACCGCCGATCACGACGGTTCCTCCGTTTTCCACCAAGACCTGTGTCTTCACGTGCTTGGTGTCGATCGCCACACCCTGTGTGGTCGTTTCACCGCGGCTGTCCTTATTGACGTCCAAGTCCAGAATGATATTTCCTTCTGGTGTGATCTGAGGCGTAACTTCCAACTTCAGAACGGCCTTTTTGAAGGAGATGGTGGTCGCACCGTTAGGTGCCGTCACGGAGTATGGATATTCCGTACCCTGCTCAATCAGCGCCTTGGTTTGGTCGGCGGTAATCAAGCGTGGGCTGGAGACAATCTTGCCCTG
>CALMCS010000746.1 GCA_937862875.1 uncultured Comamonadaceae bacterium | reverse complement strand
GGGCCAAAGGCCACGCCCGACAGACCACCCAGCAGCACGCCGTGCTCGCCCGCATCTCGAATATTGCGACCCGCACCATGAATCAGGTCGAGCCCAAACTGCAGGTTCGGTCCGCGACTGGCGGAGATGCCGCCAAACACATATCCCGACGTGGTGCGGCTGGCGATTTCCTCCAGCACCTCACTCAAATCGGGCGTATCCGGATCGGCATGCACCAAGGCGGTTCGCACCTCGAAATCACCCTGCCCCGCGCGCGGCAGCGGCGACACGCCGGAGAAAATCCGCCAGTGCTCGGGAGCCAGATCGCACAGCATCACCGACAGCGCCGGCTCGTCGAAATACTCCGCATTGCTGGTGGCGACACCCACGCCGACGGTGCCGCTCCAGCCCTTCACCGAGGGCAGCTCCTGCTTCAGAAAAGCCAGCAACTGCTCGGCCTCGGCGGCATAGTGATCGGTGATGTAGACCAGCCCCAAAGCGGGCGCGCGCGCGTAGCTCGGCAGCGCCATCTGCGCCTTGAGCTGCGCAAGTACCAGGGTAGCCGCCATGCGCCACTGCGGATGCGTGGCATGTCCGGAAGGAAACAACTTCATCGTCATCAGAAACGGCCCGCGCTGTTCGCGCGGACCGGCCTTGGCTCACGCATGGGTTGGCGTGTGGATCTATTGATATTAATTACTTGCTGGATCGGGGCTTGCTCGCCGCAGGCTTCTTGGCCGCGGCAGCCGTTTTCTTGGCGGGAGCAGCGGCCTTTGCAGCGGCTTTCTTGGCAGCAGGTGCCGCAGTCGCCTTGGCGACCTTGGTCACTTGGGTCGCGGCCTCCATTGCGGTGCGCGTCATCTCCTGCGCACCCTTCATGCTCTGCGCAGCAAACTGCGATGCCATGTCCGATGCCGCCTTGAGCGCATCGTTGGCGGCACCGCTTCCGGCGGCAGCGCCTGCGGGCGCATTGGCCGCGTGCTGCGACACATCGCGCATGGCGCTGGCAGCGATCTGCTGGAATTGGTTGGTGAGCGAAGTCCACCACTGCACCGGATCGGCGAGGCCAGAAGCACCCGGCAGGAAAGCCGCAGCGCCACCTGCGCCGCCACCTTCTGCAGCCGATTTCTGTTTCTTGTCTGCTGCGGCTGCAGCTGCTGCTTGCGGCTGAGCACTTTCGTGCGCTGGAGCAGCGGGTTCGGCCTTCGCTTTCGGCGTGGCAAAGGTTTCCGCGAATTTCTGCGCGCCACCGGTGACGTCCGCCATCTTCGTGCCGAACGCGCCCGCCATGTCGCCCATCGCGACGTTCATGTTTTCCAGCGTGGCGAGTGTCATCTTCTGCACTTCGAGGGCCTGCACGGTGGCGGCCAGCGCACGCGTGTTTTGCTCGAGCCAGAACTGCACCGACTTCAATTCGCCGATGCGCTTTTCCAACTCTTCGACGCTCACGGTGGGTGCTACCCAACTCGTGAGTCCCGGCATGGCGGAGACCCCGCTGGACGCGCCTTTTGCAAGGTTCTGCAAAAAGTCGAAACCCGGGACGAATCGTCCAAAACCAAAAGGTGTGTTGTCACTATCACTCATGATGTGTTGTCTCCGTTGCGTTCGCGTGATGAAGAATGCCACGCACCTCACAGCTTAACGCGATTGCACACGAGGCCAAAAAACCCGCTTCGCACGTAGCACTTTCACCTCAAAACCACTACAGAATAACGTTTTCCGACAGATTTGATCCCGCACACTGCACACGCATTAGAAATCTCGTCCTAGAATGCCTCCACCAGCACTGCTGGCGGGTATTCAAGTAAGTAAACAGATAAAGAATCAACATCATCATGGCAACTGCAAAGAAAGCGAGCGCGCCCGCAAAGAAGGCCGCTCCAGTCAAGACGACAACAACAAAGGCAAAGGCTGCTCCAGCAGTCAAGAAGACCACCGCAGCCGCAGCACCTGCTGCAGCTCCTGCGGCCGTGAAGCCAATCAAGGACGCGTTCAACAAGTCCACTCTGATTGCGCATCTGGCAACGCAAAGCGGTGTCGAGCCAAAGGCTGTCAAGGCCGTGCTCGCAGCACTCGAAGGCGCCATCGTGGCTTCGGTGCACAAGAAGGGTTCCGGCGAATTCACACTGCCAGGTCTGCTGAAGATCGGCGTGCTGCAAGTGCCTGCCAAGAAGAAGCGCTTCGGCAAGGACCCGTTCACTGGTGAAGAGCGTTGGTTCGATCCAAAGCCAGCCAGCGTCAAGATCAAGACTCGCGCCCTCAAGAAATTGAAAGACGCAGCAGCTTGATAGATCTGGTCCCCAGATCCACAAAAAAACCGGCTCCAGAGCCGGTTTTTTTTCGTCTATTCAAATCCTCTTGGGTGGCTTGATCGGAGTCTGTGACGAACTTCTTGTCCGCGCTTGCTTTGAGAGTCTTCGTTTTGAGATGACGATATAGGGCGCCATGCGTTGTTGCGATGCTTTGC
>CALMCS010000745.1 GCA_937862875.1 uncultured Comamonadaceae bacterium | reverse complement strand
GGCGGGTCAGTTCTGCGTGGAAATTAACAGCGCTCGAGTGCCTGCACGGCGGCTGGGGAGGGCAGTTCGACCGGGAGATTCAGTCTTTCTTTGCCACTCTTTCAGACCGCATCGGCGACACGTGGGAAGACCCGGCGAAGCTTGGCCCTCCCATCAGTGGGTCGATGGACGCTGCGCGCGTCGAGCGGGCGAAAAAGCTGCTGACGGCTGCAGCAAGGGCGGCCGACCATGCCATCCATCTCGTCCGACAAGGCAAGAACGGTGAGGCGCTGCGTGCATGGCGAGACCTGTTCGGCCCGATGTTCCCGCTCACCTGAGCCTTGCTTAATCAAATGCACAACAACAGATGACACAGGCAGTCAACACACCTCGATACGGTCAGGCCTTCCAAGCGCGCGTCTTCTGGACCTCTGCGGCCAGGCTGTTGAGCTCCCCTACGGCCGTGCGCCGAGTGGGCTTTGAGTCTGGGCCCAGCGGATTCGATGACGTTTGGGCGGAGTACGACCCGAGTCGGGGGCCGCTGGATCAGTTTGGCAGGCGGCTGCAGGTGGAGCGATTCCAGTGCAAGTGGCACGTAGGCAACGGCACGTTCACGCATGTGGACCTGACAGACCCCAAGTACTCCGGTGCCACGACAACGTCGCTGCTGCAGCGTGCTCGAGATGCCCACCTGTCTGACCAGTCCGGAGGCTTTGCTTCACGCATCCGGCTCATGACCAACCACCGCGTTCATCTAGAAGACGTTCTCCACAAACTGGTTGAGCAGCAGCACCACACATTGAAACTCGATGAGTTCTTCCAGGGCACGACAAAACAGAGTAAATACTGGTTGGCACGCGAAATCTGGAAGCAGCATCTCAAGGTGGATGAAGCAGAGTTACGCGCATTCTGCGAACGTCTCGCGTTGACCTCAGTGTCAGAGTCGTTGGATGATTTCCGACAGCGCATGAATGAGGCGCTGCACTCGTATGGCCTCAAGCCGAGCGATCCAGGATCCAGCTCGACGAGCTATGACCAACTGCCATACGACTGGCTTGTACAAGGCCGAAACGAATTCGACGCCAAGTCGTTCCGCGAGGCCTGCGGGGACGAAAAGTTGTTCGCAGACCAGGCGCCGCCGCCGGCGAAGGTCTTCGGCGTCAAGTCGTTTGAGCATGGCTTCGACCGCCTGGAGGCGCGCTGCGACGAGGTTCTCAATCTTTTGCCTGAGTTCTCCGACCGCTACCTGAGGCCCGAGTTCACATGGGAAAAGGACCTCCTGCCAAAGCTGAACGTATTCATTCGTTCGGCCGGGCAGAAGGAGCAGCGATTTCGCCTCGCGATGGACACTCACCTGACGCTGGCGTTCGCCGCGGGGACCGTGTTGGACACCAAGTCCGGAAAAATTGTGGAGCTCGAGCAGCGCACTCGTGGTGGTGCTGCCATCTGGGCTGCCGATGACGTGCCTGTAAACCCCACCTGGCCGAGCTGGAAGTTCAGTGAGTTTGACCTGGAAACCGGCGGAGCCGAGGTGGCTGTAGCAGTGTCCATCACCCGGACCACGGAACAACAAGTTCGTGCCGACCTCCTGGGCAAGCCGAGCGTTGGCCGCTTGGTGGTCGCAAGCCTCGAGAGTGGCGCATCACAGGCTGCAGTGTTGAATGGCGCCCACGCCGATCAACTGGCAGACCGACTGGCTAACCACCTGAAGGATCTGAGGTCTGGAGCGGGCACCGCAGTTCGCCCTGCATTGCATCTGTTCATGGCGGCGCCATACAGCTTTGCGTTCTTCCTCGGCCGGCATATCAAGGTTTTGAAGCCGGTAACGTTGTACGAGTTCGACTTCGACGGCGAACGTGGCGGCGGCTACGTCCCCTCGCTCACCATGGCGGCCAGCAGCTAGCGCAGCACTCCTGACCGATCTAGTGACTCAACTTATCCGGGGTTGAACGTGAGGAATATCGAGGGACTTCTCAGGGGCATGGCGAGCAAAGTTGAGCCGACGGCGACTCAGAAGAAGGCCGCAAGTGCCAGTCACAAGTACTTGCGAGATCTCATGGACACGGGCGGCATCGGTAACCGAATCCTCCGTAGCTTCTTGAGCGGTAGCTATGTCAGAGGCACCGCGGTGAATCCGCTAGGCGACGTGGACATCATCTTCTTGATCGATGAGTCCAAGTGGGCAACGGGGTTTTTTTCAACGCGGCCCGAACCTAGCGTTGTTCTGCGCTCGTTCGCGGACGCGGTTCGCTACCGCTACGAAAAGTCCTCAGCCTTTACGCAACGTCGCTCCATCAGGTTGGAGCTTTCGCACATCGATATCGACTGCGTTCCGGCTATCGAGATACCGGGGAGCGACTACATCTGGGTCGGCGACCGGAAGGACGATGCCTGGATCAAGTCCTCGCCTCAGCTGCACCACACGGCGCTGACGAAGGCCAATCAGCTGTGCGATGGCTGGGCCGTGCCGGCAATAAAACTCTTGAAGGCATGGAACAGGTCACTGCCCGCAACGGCCCAAGTGCGCTCTTTCGTCATCGAAACGATCGCAGTTACAGCACTAACTGCAGCACCCCAGAAGACCCTACAGGATTGCGTCTTGGGCTTCTTCGACTTCGTCGTGCAGTTCCGCAGCGACTTCCTACAAATCGGGAATCCCAGGCTCGGCATCACCATCAGCGGAGTCTTTGGAATGACTGTTCCCGATCTCGCTCGGACCGGAGGCAATGTAGCAAGCGGCATCAGTGGTGACCATGCCACGAGTTTCATGGACAGGGCTAACCGAAGCCGCGAGCTACTGCATGGCGGGCTGCACGCTCGAACTGAGGATAGCGCGGCAAAGCACGTGTTTGCGGCCCTTGGGTGGGCGTGAGGCGCTTTCTCTGACGACGAGCTCAGCGTCGTGGAAGTCGTTCTATCAAGCCAGAGCCAGGGCCTAAAAAACGACAGAACAGACGCGTGCGCTGCCCAAGTCAGGTCCTCGAGGAGGTAGCCGCCATGTGGTCCCATGCTTGGATTGCCATCACCATCGCCAGCGTGTCCAGCTCGCAGTATCGAAGTAGGGCGCTCTCGATGCTTGCGCGGCGAGTATCAGACAGATCCTCGAACTGGAGCCGAGCGTAGGCGGCCATTGCTGCGCCACCCTCCTTCAATTCCTCGGACAGGCCTTCATCGGCTGCATCGGTCTCATCGCGCGAAACGTCATCGAATACCGGAGGTAAAAGCGCGTACGGGTCCATCACTTGGCCATCGCGCTCCTGCCACCAAGCGATCGGCTCCACAAAGTTCAAGCTGACACCCTTGCCGCCGTATGTCGCCTTCCCGTAGGTTTCGCGCAGCACTATCGAACTCTTCATCAGTGCCGGGAGCACCTTTTTCAGTGAGTTGCTGCCCTTGGTGGACGGGTGGAAGTAGAACTTCTCTGCGATGTCGCAAAGGTCAACCATGGTCCTGGGCCCGTGAATCTTCTCCTTGGGCGACACCGACCTTGACGTGATGGACTCAATGAAATTCACCAGCGCGTCCTTGTCTGGGGGAGGCGCAGCCGACGCAAGCAACTCTTCACGCAGCTTGTTCAGCACGGTGTTCTCGTGCGCGGACCATCGAAAAATCGTCCCATCATCGTTGCTGAGGGCATCGCGTAGCGCACGGACGAAATCAATGTTCGGATCGACACCAGGTTTGGCACAGAGCCACTCACTCCGGTGCTCCACCCGGCCATCTTCGTGGACGACATGATGCGAAAACTGGAAGGCGGTGATCTCGTACGGATGCCGACCGCTCGCGAAGGGGATTGCCACAGCGCTTGTCTCAAAGTCGATGCAGTGCAAAGGGAACTTCCATCCAGCCCTTGCATTTAGATAGCCTTCGCCGTCGAAATAGTATTCGCCGCCACCTGGCCAAGCTGGCTGGCAGACGTACCACTGACGGTGCTTGCGCGTCATACCGTCAACGCCAGGTTCTTCGCCGTCGAACTTCAAGTCATCCAGCGTTACCTGATTTGCCTTCAGTACTCCCTGGTCGATAAGTTGGGTCTTTCCGTGGAAGTTCCAAAGGTCTAGAACCGTCGAGCCGTTGAAGTCTGGCTCTCCCCAGTTGAATGCTTGTGACCAGCACTCGTGGAAGCCGCTCTTGGGTTGCTCGGCTAGTGGCCAGCTGGGTGCTTTGAACTGGCAACCACCACAAGCCGATGATGGAAGGGGGAGTAGCGGCGTGTCCTGAGAGTAGGCAAGAGCGAACGCATCCACGGCTGCACGGAAGGGGCGCAGATCCGCCGGCCCTACCGCGAGAGTGCTTGACAGAATCATGTCGACCTGTCCGTCTACCGGCACCTTGGCCAGCAGGCACTGGCCAAGGGATTCCGGCGTCGTGCCTGGTGTAACCTGGACCTTCAGGCGCCTTCCTTCCACGACCACCTTAAAGCGCTGATTGAGTCCATCGACTGTCGAGGATTGCTCTTTGTCGACAAGCATCAGGAACGCGTGGACCTGATGACCAAGCAGCGCCGCC
>CALMCS010000744.1 GCA_937862875.1 uncultured Comamonadaceae bacterium | reverse complement strand
AGAGCCGCGTGCAGGTGGTGTGGAACCGGATCATCCTGCCCGACACGTCTTCGCTGAAGCTCGACAACCTTGCGGGCACTGACCCGGCCGGCTATGCCGGCCTGGAGGATGGTGTCGATTGGCATTGGGATCGGGTCTTTGCCGGCGCGGCGCTGACCACGCTGCTGGGCGTGGGTTCCGAGCTGGCCGCGCCGGAGAACCGGCAGGACGGCAATCGCATCGTGATCGCCGGGCGCGACAGCGCACAGGACAGCATCAATCAGGTCGGGCAGGAGATGACCCGGCGCAACATGAACATCCAGCCGACGCTGACTGAACGGCCGGGCCTGCCGGTTCGCATCATCGTCAACCGCGATCTGGTGTTGCGGCCGTACCAGCCGATGTTCTTCCAGCGGGGAGCGATGCAATGAGCACGACCAAGAAGCTGCGGCTCGGCCCGCTGCCCAAGACCGAGAATGTGAAGCTGACCTTCGCTTGCCCGGCCAGCCTGAAAGCCGACCTCGACCGCTACGCCGCGTTGCACGCGCAGGCATACGGCGAAGCGGTCGATGCGACGACGTTGATTCCGCACATGCTGGAGGCGTTCATGGCAGCGGATCGGGGATTCAGGAAGGGAGGTAGGGGCAAGGCCGCACCGCCTCAATCGGGCTGACGATGCAGACACACTCACCAGTCACTCACGATGAAAGCGCAGCCTACGGGCTGCGCTTTCATCGTTCTGGGAGTCGGTCAGTTGGGCTATTATGGAAACGCAAGTCGGTCTGCTGTTGGAAAACGTGCCCGATGCAACGCGCTCCGGCTTTCTCTCCTGTCGCTCTTATGTGGCACCTAGCCCACGATGCCCGAGTCGCTTCAAGCGGCCCTAAACAGAGCTAACTTTGCGTCCCATATAGAGTTTTAGACCTCGTGCGATTTGCACAAATGGCTTGACACGAGCAGTTTTTTATGGCGCCGATCCAGCGGATCTTGATGGCGTCACGCCTTGTCGAGGCGGCGCAGAAACACCGTCAGTTCCTTCACCACTTGGGAATCGCCCTTCTCCTGCGCGCATGCCAATCCCTTGGTCCATGCATCGCGTGCGCCGGCGTGATCGTCCAGCCCCATGCAGGCCTTGCCCAGAAACTTCCACGCGACCGAGTACTGCGGGTCCAACGCGACCGCGCGCTCCAGATGCGTGCGAGCCGTTTCAAACGCTTCGGATTCCACATAGGACTTGCCGAGCGTGAAGCGCAGCAGAGAGGTTTCATTGCCCGCAGCCAGCATGGCTTCCAGGCGTTTGTTGAGTTCAGAGGACATCGCAGCAATCGGTTCAGTCGAGTTCCGAACGAGTATGCCTCGCACACACGCGATCAGCGCCTAAGACAGTGCGGCGCGAGTGGCTTCCCGTGGCCTGTTCAGGAGCGTGGCGGCAAACCCAGCTGCGCGTGCATCAGCTCACCCAGCACCCGGTACGCGGCCTCGATGGGGGGCGTGAACGGCATGCCGCACGAGAGCCGCAGAAAGTGCCCGTAGTGCCCCGTGTTCGAGAACATGTCGCCCGGCGCGACGCGAATGCCGAGCGCCAGCGCATCGTCATACAGGCGTGCGCAATCGACCGCTTCGGGCAGCTCCACCCAGATGCTCAAACCACCGCGTGGCAGGCTCATGCGCGAGCCCATTGGAAAGTAGCGCGCCACGGCCTGTGAGGCCTGCTCGCGTTGCTCGCGCAGCGCGTTGCGGATGCGTGCCAGATGGCGCATGTAGAACGGCGTGCCGACCGTGCGCGCGCCAATCAGCTGCGGCCAGATCGGCATGTTGCGCGAGCGTGAAAACTTGATCATCTGCACGCGGTCATGCCAGCGCCCCGCGTTCATCCAGCCCAGCCGCAGTCCGGGCGCAAAGCTCTTGGAAAGCGAGGCGCAGTACACCACCGTTCCGTCGGTATCCCAGACCTTGCAGGGCCGGTGCACGCCGGCATCTTCCACAAACTCGCGGTAGATGTCGTCCTCGATCAGCGCCACGCCGCGCGCCGAACACATGGCGACGATGCGCTGCTTGTGGCTTTCGGGCATGGTCGCGCCTTGGGGCATTTGCAGGTGCGGCACCACGATCACGGCCTTGAGTTCGGGATAGGTGCGCATCGCCAGCTCGAGCGCTTCGAGCGACATGCCGGTGTGCGGGCTCGACGGAATTTCAACGGCGCGCAGGCCTCTGGCCTCCACCGCCTGAACGATGCCGTAGAACGTGGGCGACTCGATCGCCACCACATCACCGGCGTGCGTGAGCGCGTCAAGCGCCAGATTGACGGCCTCGGAATTGCCCATGGTCGCCGAGATCTGGGCTGGTGCCAGCGTGAGTCCGAAGGTCAGCGCATAGCGCGACATGGCCGATTGAAACTCGGGGTGCGTGAACGGTGCGGAGGGCCCATGCACCAGCAGGTCCGGCTGCTCCCGCAGCAAGGCCACGGCCTGGCGGTTCATGAAGGACGCATCGAACAATTCGGGCGCGGGCATCGCGCTGCCCAGATCGGCCTTGAACGGACCCGACAACCGCGCCTTGTTCAGGTAGGCGGCGATGCGTTCGCCAATGCCCTGAAAGGCATTGGTGCGCGCGTCGAACGGCACCAGCTTTTGCGGCTCGCGCGCGGTGAGCATGTCGAGCTGCTGGCATTTGACGAAATAGCCGACGCGGGGGCGCGCCTCGATCAGCCCACGTGTCTCCAACTCGCGCAGCACTTGCAGCGCGGTGGTGTGGCTCACCTCGTGGCGCTGGCGGATATCGCGCACCGAAGGCAGTTTTTCGCCCACCTTCAAGACACCCGCCTGGATCGCCTGCGCATAGTGATCGGCCCAGCGCTGATAAATATGCGATGTGTGCGAAGAATGCGAAATCGGCGAGGGCAGCGAAGGCGGCATCTGGCCCATCTGCGGCGGCGCGTGCTCAAGACCTGGGTCCATGGTGTTCAAGCGGCTGTGGTGAAGGGCGATGTCCATATCTGCGGTTCGGTTCGGGGCGGTTTGCCGCAGGGATAGTGCCACCGCCCAAGCCAACAGAACAGATACAGATAACTGAGAAAGCAACCATAACAGACAGCCAGCCATTGCGCTGTTCTGCTCTGTTCGGGTTCCGCGTGTGTCTGTTAGCGAGGCAGCGAAAATCCTACGCTATGGCCATGTTCACCACCGAGCCAAAGAGGCCTGACATGCAAGCCACTCCCCTCCCGCAAGAGCCCGCTCCCGCCCTCACCTTGAGCGTCCACGCCCAGCAGATTCACTATCTGAACGCGGCCCAGATCGACAGCCTGCGTTGCACCCACGGCGCGCTGGCGCTCAGCTGGCAGTTGGACGGCCTGAGCTACGCCCTCACCCTGTATGCCGAAGGCGAGCCCTGGCAGGCTCCCCGGCTGCCCGCGGGAACGGTCATCCAGGTTCACTTGTCCGAGCGCAGCACAGCGGCCGCCACCGCCGTCATCTGCCAACGAGAAGAGCTCAGCCTGACCACGCGGATCGCCCACTGGCTGAAGGCGCGTTGGAGCAAGGCATCGCCCTCCCCCAGAGCGCGTGAAGAGAATGGCGGTTGCACGGCCTGAGCCTGCGAGGATACGAGCTGGTGAGCGCGTGAGTTACAAAACGAAACGCGATGGGCGCTTGAATCCCCACACTTCCATAGCCATTTGAAGTGCGGTACACCCACACTTTCGCGCAGCCGCTCACGCAACTCTCACGCCATGCAATCAACTCCCAAGAATCCTGCGAGTGACTATTCCACCTCGCAGCAATGGTCTGAGGGCCGGTTTCGCAACATCACGCCCAAGCCGGCCACCACCCGCGAGCCGGGTGCCAAGGTGATGTGGGATTTCTTCTTCAACAAGCCCGCCAACACCGAACCGGCCACGCCGATTCCCGTGCGTGCGCTCACGCCTGCCATATTGAATAGTGCGCCGGACGGAAGTCTCTATCGTTTGGGGCACTCCACCGTACTGATCAAGCTGCGCGGCGGCTGGTGGATCACCGATCCGGTGTTCTCCAAGCGCGCATCGCCGTTCTCGTTCGCGGGTCCCAAGCGCTTTCACGCGCCGCCGATCTCGCTGGAAGATCTGCCCGCGCTCGACGGCGTGATCCTCTCCCACGATCACTACGACCACCTCGATCACCACGCCATGAAAAAGCTGGCCGGCAAGACCAAGGTGTTTCTGTGCACTCTGGGCGTGGGCGATCGGCTCGTGGCCTGGGGCGTTCCCGCCGCCAAGGTGCAGCAATACGACTGGTGGCAGGGAACCGAAATCAACGGCCTGCGCTTCACCGCCACCCCGGCGCAGCATTTCTCGGGCCGCAGCCTGAGCGACGGCAATCGGACGCTCTGGGCATCCTGGGTCATAGAGAACCTGCAGGCCCCCGGCGAGGTGCAGCGCATCTTCTTCAGCGGCGACAGTGGTTACTTCAGTGGCTTTGCCGATATTGGGAAACACTTCGGCGCGTTCGACCTCACGCTCATGGAAACCGGCGCGTACAACGAGAACTGGCCGTATGTCCATATGCAGCCCGAGCAGACCGTGCAGGCGCATCAGGACCTGCGGGGCCGCTGGCTGCTGCCGATTCACAATGGCACCTTCAGTCTGTCGATGCACGCCTGGTGGGATCCGTTCGAGCGCGTCATCGCCTTGGGCCGAGAGCGCAATATCCTCGTGACAACACCCATGATGGGAGAGCGGTTGGATATTCAATCCCCGCACACCTGCGAGCGCTGGTGGCAAACTCAAATGCGTGAAGAAAGCGCCAGTCTCAAGGCCGCGCCGGCCGATTCCGGTCAGGCGGGATGAGTGGTGCACGCAACACTCTTCCTATTGAAGCTACGGTTTTTCTCGGAAGCACGTATAATCCACGCACGCGCTATGAATACGCTCATCTTCTCCTAGCGCTCGTCTGACCCACCTAGGCCCCTTGGCTAGTTCGGTCCAACCTCTCTGAAGTGCAGGGATTTATCCAAATCCCTCTTCGCCATACGGTGAGCTCATCTTGGTCCTAATCTTAGGACTAGCTCAATTCCTCGCTTAGCCGAGCAGCCTTGTTGTTGCTGTTTTCCGCAAGCGGGAGCCGTCATCCCCCTATTTCGATGCCCGCCACCCGATTGGCGCGCATATATTATTTGTTAAAGTTCGAATCCCAAAACACAGAACGGGTCGGCAGCTACGTTGTCACCTCTCTTGTGAAGTCAATCAGCAGCGGCGAGTTTCTCGCAGCTGTATCTATACGTCGCGGCATGTATGACCGCGTTTTCCGATTCGCCAACTGCTTTCCCACCAGCGCTCTTGCCATGCAACACGCGCTCGCTGAAGGCAAAGGCATGGTGCTCGCGAATGAGCTCAACTGAACAGCGGTGTTGCAGCCGCGTTAAAGGAGGAATGTGTCCAAGGAAGATCTAATTGAAATGCAAGGGCGAATCGACGAGGTTCTGCCCGATGCACGCTTCAGGGTTACGCTTGAAAATGGTCACCAACTGATTGCCTATACCGGCGGCAAAATGCGCAAGCACCGCATCCGGATTCTGGCTGGCGATCGCGTCACTCTGGAGATGTCACCTTACGACCTGAACAAAGGCCGTGTGACCTTCCGCCACATTGAGACACGTTCCGGCGCGCCTTCAAAGACCCCATTCAAACGCCGTCGTTAAACACGCCGGTTTTGTCCCTTCAATACAACCATTGGGTCTCTGTCGTTTTTTGACAAGCCCTTTATTTCACCTAGAAAGAACGAAATGAACAATCGACTGTACGTTGGCAATCTGGCCTACTCCGTCACCAACGAAACCCTGATTCAGCAATTCAGCGAATTCGGCAACGTCGCCAGCGCCAAGCTGGTCATGGACCGCGAAACCGGCCGTTCGAAGGGTTTCGCCTTCGTCGAAATGGAATCCGAATCCGATGCACAAGCTGCCATCAACGCACTCGACGGCCGCTCGGTCGAAGGCCGTGCACTGAAGGTTAACGTTGCACGTCCTCCAGAGCCACGCACTGGCGGCTTCGGCGGCGGCGGTGACCGTGGTGGCTACCGCGGTGGCAACAACCGTTATTAATCGGATCCTCAGCGCTGCATAAGTGGCTGACGGGCATTGGCCCGCCCAGCCCCTACTGCTGAACTGAACCCGAACGCCACACGAGACATTTGTTTGTCTCGTGTGGCGTTTTCGTTGGTGGACTGCGAGAACGCTTCGCACGCACAAGACAAGGCCTCGTCTTACAGAAGCGCTGCACACACAACACACTAATTACCGGTTTTTTCCATAGTATTCATTCATGGAAAAACACCTCACAGCCCACGCAAGATTGCGCATCTGCGCCGCGCTGCTCACCCTGGCGCTGACCGCGACACTCGCACAGGCGGCGACCAGCGCCAAACCCGCGCCAGCCAGCTCCGATGGCACGGCCATCCCCACCGATCAAACCGTCTATCCCAAGGGTGTGGCAAGACAACCCGCCGTCGCCAGCCAATGCGTGAGCTGCCACGGTCCCACCGGCATCAGCCAGATTCCCGAGTGGCCCAACATCGCCGGACAGCCCTACACCTATCTGCTGCAGCAGTTGCAGGACTTCAAATCGGGCGCGCGCAAGCACCCGATGATGCAGCCGGTGATTGCCGCCGTCGCCAGCACCGACCTGAAAACGCTGGCCAAGCATTTCAGCGAGCAAACACCCTCGATCCCCAAGGCCGCCGACAAGGCAGCGACCGCCAAGGCCGTGCCCGCATCCGCGGCGACCTGCGTGGCCTGCCACGACAGCAAGGCCATGCCATCGAATCCGAGCATTGCCGGCCAGAAAGCGACCTATCTGGAGGAGCAACTGCGCGCCTTTCGCGCGGGCACCCGCAAGAACGCCACCATGGAGCCCATGGCCAAGGGCCTGAGTGATCAAGACATTCAGGGGCTTGCCGAACACTTCAGCCAATTGGCGCCACCTGCCGCAGCCGCCAAGTAAACCGCAGCACCCAGTCGCTCCCTGGCCACCACGATCAACGCACGAGACTCCATTCATGGTTCAACCCACCACACAACTGCTTCGCCGAGGGGTGCTGAAACTAGCCGGCCTTCTGGGCGTGAGCGCCAGCAGCACGCTCACGGGCGTATCGGCACTCGCCGCCGCGAAAACGGCTCCCGCCAAGAAGCCGGCCGGATCCAAGCCCGCCGGCCTCGCCGATTTCAAGGGCGAGATCATCACGCGCAGCGATTCGCGCTATCTCAGCTGGTTCTGGGCAATGAGCTGGTACCGCATCAAACCCAACCGGTTTCCGGTGATGTTCGCCCAACCCACGAGCAAGGACGATCTGACCTTGCTGATGAAATATGCCGACCAGAACAACGTCCGCCTGGTGGCGCGCAGCTCGGGCCACAACATCTCCAACCCGGTGCTGGCGCAGGACGCGATCACCGTCGACATGTCGCTGTTCGAGCACATCGAAGAGATCAACACCGAGCAGAAATTCGTCTGGGCCGGACCCGGCGTTCTCAGCGAGACGCTGAACAAGCAGCTGTTCGCCAAAGGCTTTTCCTTCCCTTCCGCACACACCGGATTCGTGACGATCGGCGGCTACCTGCTGGGCGGCGGCATGGGCTGGAACATGCCCAAATGGGGCATGGGTTGCGGCTCCGTGTTGGCGGCCGAAGTGATGCTCGCCGATGGCCGCGTGGTGATGGCATCCAACATGGAGAACCCCGATCTGTTCTGGGCGATTCGCGGCGTGGGTCCTGGCTTTTTTGGCATCGTGCTGCGCTACAAGCTGCAGATCCATGCCACGCCGGTGATCGTCAAGAACACCTACTTCTACACGCTCGACAAGGTGGAAGAAGCGGTCGCCGAATACATCAAGCTGCTGCCGCCCCGGCGGCCACCCAAAGTGCTCCACTTATGGCCACCCAAACTGCTCCACCCGG
>CALMCS010000743.1 GCA_937862875.1 uncultured Comamonadaceae bacterium | reverse complement strand
CATCAAAGGTTTGGACCTGGAAGCCCGCGAAGAGCCCATTTTTTCTTAGATCGGCGGAAGTACTTTCAGGAACAGCGCGGTCATTACCAGATAGCGCAGAAATTTCCCAATCACCATGTAGCCCACGCAAGGCCAGAACGGCAGGCGCATCCAGCCTGCCACGGCGCACAGGGGGTCGCCCACGATGGGGAGCCAGCTCAAGAGGCAGGTCTTGGCGCCGAACTTGCGCAGCCAGATGCGTACGCGGCGTTCGGTGCGGGTGAGTTCTCGGGGTGGTTTGGCGTTGGCCGCTGGGTGGCCGGCGCGGCGGTGTTCGCGGGCGATGATCCATGCCTTGTGTGCGCCCAGGCCCATCCACCAGCTGATCATGCCGCCGATGGTGTTGCCCGCCGTGGCGACCAGGATGGCCGGCCAGAACAGGTCCGGGTTGAGCATGATGAGTCCGGAGACCGCGGGTTCCGAGCCCAGCGGTAGCAGGGTGGCCGAAATCAGCGAGATCAGGAATACGGTGGTCAGCCCGAGCTCCGGCAGGGCGAGCCATTCCAGCAGTTGTTGCATCCAAGGTGGCATAGCCGGAAAGTGTACGGCTACGCGTAATTCCCTAAGCTCGGGGGCCGGCTTGTCATGCAATTTTTGTGACGTTCCGTTATCGTTGCTACTTCTATTCCAATCAGTAAAAGACGATGCAATCGGTTGGCGCAACAAAAGGCAATGCACGTGTTTTACCTCGAACATTTCAGGGCCGCGCGGGTTGGGTTGCTTCGGCGTTGGCGATCCTCCTGGTGAGCGGCTGCGCGCAGCAGGGCGAGCGCGGCAGCACGGCGGATGGGGTGCCTCCTGCGGCCTCCACCTCGGCACCGGATGCGGCGGCGTCCAACGGAGTTCTCCGCTCCACGGCCACGCCCGATTGGGTCCGGCTGAGCAGTTTTGCGCCCGAGATTCAACAAGACATTCGTTACGCCGGCAAACACAATTTTGTGGGCCGCACGGTGGCGGGCTACGAGGCCAAGGCCTGTTGGCTGAGCCGGCCGGCGGCGCAGGCCCTGAAATCGGCGCAGCGCGAGTTGGCTTCGAGCGGTCTGCGCCTCAAGGTGTTCGACTGCTACCGGCCGCAGGCGGCGGTGGATGACTTTGTGCGCTGGAGCCAGGACGGCAAGGACCAGAAAACCAAGGCCACGCATTACCCGAACGTGGCCAAGTCTGCGCTGATCCAGCGCGGCTACATCGCCGCCAGGTCCGGCCACAGCCGTGCCAGTGCGGTCGACCTGACCGTGGTGGTGATCGATGGGCAGCGCGCCTCCAAGCGGGTGCGCGGGCCGCTGGCGGACGGGCAGGAGCTGGACATGGGCACGCCGTTTGACTTCTTCGACCCGCAATCGCATACCGAGAATGCCGACATGCCGCCGGATGTGCAGTTCAACCGCCGCTGGCTGCGCTCGCTGATGCAGCGCCACGGCTGGCGCAATCTGCCGCAGGAGTGGTGGCATTTCTCGCTGGTCAACGAGCCATACCCGGACAGTTACTTCGATTCGCCCGTGAAATAGCGCGGCGCACAGCCGCTCACAGAGAAAAGCCACTTTGCGCTATTCGTCAAGTGGGGCACCGGTCGCCCGCGTTGTCGGCGTCGGTATTCTCTGCTGCTTAATTTTTGGGCAGGTATAATCGCGCCTCTTTTCCAGCGCTTTGCCGCATTTTTGAGCACATCCCCCTTATGTCTGCCCTGCACATTGGTCATATCCCATTGGTGAACAACTTGTTTGTTGCGCCTATGGCGGGTGTTACCGACCGGCCTTTCCGCCAGTTGTGCAAAGCCTTGGGCGCGGGGTATGCGGTCAGTGAGATGGTGACATCGCGCAAGGATCTCTGGAACAGTCTCAAGACTTCGCGCCGTGCCAATCACGACGGCGAGCCCGGCCCGATCTCGGTACAGATCGCGGGCACGGATGCCGCGATGATGGCCGAGGCGGCGGTCTACAACATCGACCGCGGTGCCCAGATCATCGACATCAACATGGGTTGCCCGGCCAAGAAGGTCTGCAACAAGTGGGCCGGCTCGGCGCTGATGCAGAACGAGGCGCTGGCGATCGAAATCGCGCAAGCGGTGGTGAATGCGGCGGCGTCACACAACGTGCCGGTCACGCTCAAGATGCGCACCGGCTGGTGTCAGGAGCAGCGCAATGCGGTCACGCTTGCCAAGGCTTTTGAAGACGTCGGCATTCAGATGCTGACCGTGCATGGTCGCACCCGCGAGCAGGGCTACAAGGGCTTTGCCGAGTACGAAACGATTGCCGCCGTGAAGAACGCGGTGCGCGTGCCGGTGGTGGCCAATGGCGATGTGACCAGCCCGGAGAAGGCGCGCGACGTGCTCGCCGCGACCGGAGCGGACGCCATCATGGTGGGCCGTGCGGCGCAGGGTCGGCCGTGGATTTTTCGCGAGATCGGTCACTTCCTGGCGACCGGCGAACACCTCGCACCGCCGCTCGTGGCCGAAGTGCGTCGCCTGCTGCTCGATCACCTGCAGGACCACTACCAGCTGTACGGCGAGTCGACCGGCGTGCGCAGTGCGCGCAAGCACATCGCGTGGTACGTGCGCACCTTGCCGGGTGGCGAAGACTTGAGAACACATATCAACACTTTGGATGACTGCTCGGCGCAATGGCGCGCGGTGGCCGACTATTTCGATGCGCTCGGCGCACAGATGGATCGCCTGCCACGCCCCGGGGATGTCGACGCCGAAAGCAGTCACGCAATTGAGGGAATGGATGCATGAGCAAGAACAATATTGAAGAAAGCGTCCGCGAAAGTCTGCAAAGCTACTTTCGTGACCTGGAAGGTGAATCACCTGACGGCGTGTACGACATGGTGATTCGACTGGTGGAGAAGCCACTGCTCGAGGTCGTCATGACACAGGCCAACGAGAACCAGTCCCGCGCCGCCGAATGGCTGGGGCTGAACCGCAACACGCTGCGCAAGAAGCTGGTCGAGCACAAATTGCTCTGACACTGACGGGTAACCACTATTAAATTTATAGCTGCTTGCGCTTGCTGAATAAGCGCTTGAGCCCATTTTTATTCAAAACCTCCGCACCACCACCATGAACGCACTCCTCTCCGTCTCCGACAAGACCGGCATCGTCGAAT
>CALMCS010000742.1 GCA_937862875.1 uncultured Comamonadaceae bacterium | reverse complement strand
AAAAAATCCACGATGCAGTTGACCGTCCCGCCTATTCAGGAGCTTGTCGCTCCGGCTTCGTGGCGTGCTGTGGAGTTCATCTCCGACCTGCATCTGGATGCGAGCGAGCCCGCCACTGTTGCGGCGCTCGCTCACTATCTCGCCACCTCCAAGGCAGACGCCATCTTTCTGCTGGGCGATCTGTTTGAAGTCTGGGTCGGCGACGACAGCATGGACGAGCCCGGCAGTTTCGAGGCCCAATGTTGCGATCTGCTCGCGCAAGCGGCAAAGCAACGCCCCCTGTTCTTCATGCACGGCAACCGCGACTTTCTGGTGGGCTCCCACTTCGAAGCGCGTACCGGTGTCCAGTTGTTGAACGACCCCACCGTCCTGGTATTTTCGGGCGAACGCTGGCTGCTCAGCCATGGCGACGCCCTCTGCCTCGACGACGTCGATTACCAAAAATTTCGTGCAGTCGCCCGCAATCCAGCGTGGCAAGCGCAACTCTTGTCCCTGCCACTGGCCGCGCGCCGCGCCCAGGGAAAAAGCGCCCGCGAACAGAGCGAAGCCCGCAAACGGTCTGCCGACGCCTTCTACGGCGATGTGGACACCGACGCGGCGCTGCAATGGCTCGCCGCAGCGAACAGCAAGACGCTGATTCACGGCCACACGCACCGCCCCGCGGTCCATGTGCTGCAATCTGCAGAACAGCCAGAATTTTCCGCCATGCGGTATGTGCTGTCCGATTGGGACCTCGCCGCACCCGTGCCACGCGCGGAAATCATGCAATTGACAAATCAGGGCTTGGAACGCATCGACATCGCCCCCAAGTAGGGAGCATGCCACCTCCCGCCGCCCTCCTCACCCGTTTCCTGCGCCGCGCCAGCAACGGCCTGCGCTCCAAACTCGCACCCGTGCCGGAAATCACGGCGGAGCTTTGGCTGCACACCGTGCACCAATTCCCGTTTCTGGCGGCGCTGACGATTGAAGACCAATCCAAGCTGCGCGCCATCAGCGCCCTGTTTCTGCAGCAAAAGGAATTCACCGGCGCACACGGGATGAAAGTGACGGACGAGATGGCCGTGGCCATTGCCGCACAGGCCTGCCTGCCGCTGCTGCACTGGGGCAATCCCTCCAAGGCCCTCGACTGGTACGACGACTTCGTCGGCATCGTCGTACACCCCGCAGAAGCCGTGGCAATACGCCAATCCACCGACGGCGCAGGCATCAGCCACCAATACCGACAAGTCCTGCTGGGCGAAGCCATGCAGCGCGGCCCCGTGATGCTGGTCTGGCCCGCAGTCGCCAGCGCCGGCCGCGACCCGGAAGACGCCAGCAGCGTGGTGATTCACGAGTTCATTCACAAGATCGACATGAAAGAGGGAACGGCCAACGGCCACCCCCCTCTTCCCACCGGATTCGCCGGCACCACCTCCGCAGGCCGCGCCCGCAAACTCTGGTCGTCCACCTGGACACAGGCCTACGAGGCCTTCCGCGAAAAGGTCATCATCGCTCAGCGCTTTGGCGGTGAAAAACCCTGGTTGAACACCTACGGAGCAAGCGCCCCGGAGGAGTTTCTGGCGGTGACCTGCGAGGCCTACTTTGTGCAGCGCAACCGGTTCGCGGAGGAATTCCCTACGCTGGCTCCGCTGCTGGATGCGTTTTTCAGGCCGGACGAGATTCGCTCCGCATAAAAAAAGGCAACGTCAGGCGTCCAACGTCACGCCATACGCCACGCCGTCACGCCCCGGATCCGCACCGCCCTGCAAACCACTCTCGGTGATCTGCACGCCGTGCACCCAGCCAATCGTGTAGTTGTACGGATTGCGACCCACCTCGTAACCCTGCGCTTGCAGCTCGCGCGTGATGAAGCGCGGGATGCGGTTGCAGACGTCGATGGAGTTGCTGGTCGATGAGAAACGCGGTGCGGAAACCGCCTCCTGCATTCCCATTCCGTGATCGATCATGTTCAAGAGAACATGCAGCACGCCCATGGCGATCTGCGTGCCGCCCGGTGCGCCGAGCACGATTTCGGGTTGGCCGTTCTTGAACACGATCGTTGGGCAGGCCGAAGAGAAACGGCTCTTGCCGGGCTGAATGCTGCCTGCACGGCCGGGACGCGGGTCGAACACGCCCATGCAGCCGTTGTAGTAAAAGCCCATGCCCGGCGTGATGATGCCGGAGGGCATGGCGAGCGAATGTGTCATCGAGACGCAGTTGCCGTCACCGTCCACCACGCTCAAATGGGTGGTGTCGCGCGGCACCTTGGCGCCGGGGTTCACGCGTTCCACGTTGAAGCGATGGCCGGCGCGAATTTCTGCGGCGATTTGCGCGGCTCGGTCTTTGGAGATCAGCTCGTCGAGCGGCACATCCACAAACGCCGGATCGCCGATGTAGCGGTCCTTGTCGATGGTGGCCTTCTTCATCGCCTCGCTCAGCGTGCGCAGATACTCCACGCTGTTGTGCTGCATGTCGCCGAGTGGAAACTGCTCCAGGATGTTGAGCATCTCGAGCAGCATCGCGCCGCCGCCCGGTGGCTGGTTGGTGGTGATGGTGCGATCGCGGTAGCTGCCCACCAAGGGCTTGGCGCGCTTGACCTGGCATTCGCGCAGATCCTCCATCGTGACCAAGGCGCCCAGCGATTGCAGATGATCGATCATCTTGCGCGCCAGATCGCCTTCGTAGAACGGCGCAATGCCTTCCCGCGCGATTTGCGTGAGCACGTTGGCGAAGCCCGGGTTGGTCAGCGGCGTGCCGATGGCTTTCGGGCGGCCGTCTTCGCGGCAGTACAGTGCGCGGCTTTCCTCGCAATAGTGCAGTCGGTCGAGGTTGCTGGCGCGGCCGTAGGCCGGCTCGTCGATCCAGAACGCGTGCATGCCCGGGCGCACGAAATAGCCTTCGCTGGCCCAACAAATCGCAGGCGCCACGACTTCGCTCCACGGCAATTTTCCGTGGGCGCGGTGCATGGCCTCAAGGCCCTTGAGCGTGGCCGGCACCGCAATCGACTGCGGGCCAATATCGTTCACGCGGCCTTTGAGGACGAAGCCAAAGCCGTCCTTGGTTTCACCCTCGAGCAGCGCTTCCCACATGTCTTCGCGCGCGGCCAGGGGCGCGGGCGAATGAAAATCGAAATACTCGTGCGTGGATTTGCCGGGCATGTAGACCGCCGCGGTGCCGAATCCGGCGATACCGCACATCAGCGGATCGACCACGGTCTGCGCGAACGCGGTTGCCACGGCGGCGTCGACGGCGTTGCCGCCTGCCTTCAAAATCTCAATGCCCGACTCGGCCGCTTCGGGCTGAGCGCAGGAGACCATTGCTTGCTTTTTCATGATGTCTGCCTCGCAACGCAAAAGCCCCGCGCAGACTGCTTTCTACTCAGAAAACAGAGTCTGCTGCGAGGCGTTTACGGGTTGAAATTTACATGCCGCTCAGGTTCAAGGTGTTGAGCGTCGGACCCCAAACCGCG
>CALMCS010000741.1 GCA_937862875.1 uncultured Comamonadaceae bacterium | reverse complement strand
GAAACGGTTTGACCATCATGAATCCCATGCTCTTCGATCAATGGCGGGGATATGAAGATATCGCCCGAAGTGAAGCCCATGCCATTGGACACGCGGACGGCGTCGCTGAACTGTTTCCAGACTTGCGCGCTTGGCATCTCGTCCGTCGCCTCGGCATGGAGCACGCGATAGGTCGCTCCCTTTTTCGTCGAGTACCTAGAAAGCTTCACCGCAATCGCCTCCCCCTCTTTGAATTTTCCGGAGAGATCGGCCAGGGGGACGACGCCATCAGTCGTTCGGTCGATGATGAAGTGGAGGACATTCTTTTCTATATTCACGTGGTCGACGACGCCGACCCTTTCGGGAAAGACGTCCCACCGGCCTTGGGTGGCACGAACTTCAACCGCATAGATCTTGAATCGTTGTGCTGCGTCGTACTCGCCCTTGATTCGCAGGCCATCACCAACAGCTAAGTTTCCATGCTCGAATTTCCATTCAGGAATACTTGCTTCCAGTGGTTCGGCGGATGTCTCGATGAAAATCTTTCGCTTCGGCTTTTTTTCCATTCCAGGAATGAAAAATTGATCGCCGACGTTGGCTGAAATCCACGGCAACTTGCTCAATAACAGGGAATCGGCTGCACTCGCATGAGACCTGTAGTAGTCCACATTGGACTCGTTGGTTTGCGTTGATGCGAACCACGGCAGCGTAGAGATTTGCACGGCGCCGTCTGGGACCCGCTGGCCGTCTTTCTCCTTTTGGCGCATGACCGTCTCGACCTCGTGCTTGGCAGGCGCGAAGTCATTGACGTGGATCATTGATCGCGCAAGCTTGAGCCTGACTTTCCCGGTGAACTTGTCGTCAGCGGGGCAACACAGAGCTTTGCAATAACAGCCCAGTGCAGCGGCTGGATCCGTGCTCTCCACGATGTCACCCAACAACTCCCAAGCCCAGTAGTCGTCGGCTTTCGCCTTGGCGACGGCCATCCCGAAAGTCATCGCATCTTCATGCATTCCTGCTGCCAGGAGAATCTTGGCCTTGTCCAGCTTCAGCCAGACGTTGTCCGGGAAACGCTCGATCGCCGCATCGATGTGAGGCAGGATGTAGTTCAGGTCCTGGGCATCTTTCGACTCTGCGGCGTTCTTGCCAGCCTGCTGAATGACCTTCTCGACCAATGACGGGTACTCCTTCCCGTCTTCTGCCCGGTATCGCGCCCAATCCTCCTCACTCAGGTGTTTCAAGTCCCACAACTGCAAGAACTTCAGCATGTTCAGCTTGTCCTGGCTGGCCAGTTTCGCGGCTAGTTGCAGGAAGCATGTGTGGAGCAACGACGGCTTCTCGATGTCCAACTTCAGGTAGTCATGCAGGCCGCGTTTGACCGTACTGAGATTGACGTGCTCAGCGGCAAGTAGCTGCTTGGCGTGCTTGTACAGATCCCATCCAAAGTTGGTC
>CALMCS010000740.1 GCA_937862875.1 uncultured Comamonadaceae bacterium | reverse complement strand
TCCGGGTACAGGCGGGCGAACGTGGCATCCATGCTCTGCACGTCGTAGGCCAAGCCGCGCGCCTCGGCGATCAGGCGCTCGGTGGTGGCGAGCGTCGAGCGCAGGCGGTTGACGATGTTGAAGTCGAGATTTGCCAGGTTCCTGGCCTGGTTCATCAACATCTGCGCCTCGTTCTGAAGCTGGTTGATCTGGTTGTTGATCTGTTCCAGCGTGCGCACGGCGGTCAGCGTGTTCTGCACGAAGTTGGACGGGTCGAACACCGTCAGCGCGGATGCGGGCTGCACGGCCAGCAGCGATACCGACAGCACGGCAGCGAGTGAGACAGAGAGCAAACGGGGCTTGGTCTTCATGGTGAAACCTCCAGCGGTTGAGAAGCGAGAAAGGAAGCTGCCGCCGGAGCGGACGGCAGCAGGTCGGCGGCCCAGCCGAGGCCGCGATGGCGCAGCCACGCGCCGGCGAAGCCGGGAGCGCCGGCCTGCGTCAGCACGCGGTCAATATCGCGTTGGTCTTGAGGGGTGGATGCGCCCGCGAATGCGAGCGCGACAGGCCCCAGGTCGAGGTCGAACAGGCGATTGCCGAGGCGCGACTGGTAGTAGTAATCGCGCTTGGGCTGTGCGGTCGCCACGATCTCAATCTGGCGGCTGTTCAAGCCGAAGCCTTCGTAGATCGTGCGAATCTGCGGCTCGGTGGCCTGCGGGTTAGGTAAGAAGATCCTGCTCGCGCAGCTTTCGATGATGGCTGGCGCGATGGTCGAGTCCTTGATGTCGGCCAGCGACTGCGTGGCAAAGATGACGCTGACGTTCTTTTTTCTGAGCGTCTTGAGCCATTGCCGGATGCGGGCCGCGAAGGACGGCTCATCGAGGAACAGCCACGCTTCATCGAGGATCAGCAGCGTGGGCGCGCCGTCAAAACGTTCGTCGAAGCGGGCGAACAGGTAGCGCAGCACTGCTTGCACGGCGGCGGGGCTGTGCATCAGTTCTTCCATCTCAAAGCCCTGCACGTCGGCCATGCCCAGCCGGTCGTGGTCAGCGTCCAGCAGCTTGCCGTGGGCGCCGCCCAACACATAGGGCGCGAGCGCTTGGCGCAGCGCGTTGGACTGCAATAACACCGACAAGCCGGTCATGGTGCGCTGCTCCACTGGCGCACCGGCAAGGCTTCGCAGCGCCGACCAAATGGCAGCCTTCTCGTCCGGGCCGACCGTCACGCCTTCGTGCAGCAGCCGGCCCTCCACCCATTCGGCGGCCCAGGTGCGGTAGCCCTCGTGGGCTATTCGCGCGAGTGGCTGGAAGGCGATGCCGCCATCGGCACCGAGGTCGTAGTGCTCACCGCCAAGGCCGAGGATGGTGGCGCGCATCGAGCGCCCCATGTCGAAGGCGAAGATCCGCGAGCCGAAGTAGCGCCGGAACTGCATGGCCAATATGGCGAGCAGCACCGACTTGCCCATGCCGGTCGGCCCGGCGACAAGGGTGTGCCCCACGTCGCCGATGTGCGTCACCAGCCGGAACGGCGTCGCGCCATCGGTGCGGGTGACGATCAGCGGCGGGCCATCGAGGTGTTCGTTCTTCTCCGGCCCAGCCCATACCGCTGACATCGGCATCATGTGCGCCAGGTTCAGCGTCGAAACGATGGGCTGACGCACGTTCGCGTATGCGTTGCCGGGGACGGACGACAGCCAGGCATCGACTGCGTTGAGGGTTTCGGGGATGGTCACGAAACCCCGGCCCTGGATGACGCGCTCCACCATGCGCAGCTTCTCGTCGGCCACGGCCG
>CALMCS010000739.1 GCA_937862875.1 uncultured Comamonadaceae bacterium | reverse complement strand
ACAGGTTCTATGGTTTTTCGCAAGCGATTTCGACCATATATTTCGTGGGATCGAACTCTTTGCCTGACTTCCAAACGGCCCAAGCGATGCGCAGCAGCTTACGAGCCAGAATCACGGCCGACTCTGTAGTGGAGTGTTTTTCACGCAATTGCTCGTAGTACGGCTTGAGCAGCTTGCTGCGAGACGCTGCAAGGCCCGCCATGTACAACTGCCAGCGCAGTGGCGCAGGCCCACGCTTGCTCAGACGCCTACGGCCATGTTTGGTGCCTGAGTCATTGGGGCGTGGGTCCAGCCCGCTGTACGCCACCACGGCGTTCGCGTTCTCAAACGGGATACGGGTGAACAGCGCGGCCAGGCGCACGCTCGATTGCATGCCAATGCCCGTGATGCCCAGCAGCCGCTTGGCTCCACGCTCCAGCTCTGGCTCCTGAGCTACCAGTCGGACCAACAGCTGGTCAATTTCCTTCAGCGCTGTCTTGAACGCCAACAGCAGCGGCTTGGTGATCTCTTTCATCCCAGTAGCGCTCCCAAGGCACTGACGTGTACGCACCTGCTGTTGCGTGAGGTTGTGACGCCTGTTCAGCACCTCCTGAATCCGTTCAGCGACGCCGGCACAGGGCTGCCAAACCCGCAGGTGCTCCTTGTGCTCGCGCACATAGCGCACGATCACCAAAGCATCCAATCGGTCTGTTTTTCCTCGTGCGCTGATCGCCTTCGCGTACATGCTCACATCCCGCGCATTGAGCACGTACACGCGCATACCTGCCGCGTGCGCCAACTGCGCCAGCAGCTTGTGATACGGGCCGCTGGACTCCATGGCCACAATGCTGTGCGCAGGCAGTGTCCCCAGCCAAGCGACGATGGCAGCACTCTCGTTAGGGATTTTTTGCACGTCTCCTGAGTGTTCATCCACGGATGCAACCAGCTCTGCTTTGGCTACATCCACACCCGCAATACAGTTTCTATCTTGCATGATGACGCCTCCTTTTACACAATGAAAGCGCTGGGGTGGACTTTCCGCTACTGCGTTAACTTGCGTGAAGATCGGTGGTCGCGTTGGGCGCGCCACTCAGTTCCTTATCGACGCTAGGAGCGGGGGTGGGAGATTTCTGTCTGAGTCGATGCACTTGCTACGTGCTCGAAAGTACTACGACGTCTCTCCACCCCAGCACCTCTACCATACAAGTACTCCGGTACGGCAAGGCATCGCAACAACGCATAGGGCCCTATATCGTCATCTCAAAACGAAGACAGCCAAACCAAACACAGACAAGCAATTCGTCACACGACGAAAACAAGAAAGAAGACAAAAGAGATAGAACAAAAAAAAGGACACCCCTCTTGCGAAGGATGTCCCTGTGAAAGTAAATGATGGAAGGGGGTATTAGTTTTTTTCGTCTTGGGCGTGGTACCAGTGGTATAGGAACCTTTGTCCCATGCGGCGGAAGGGCGCAAAGGCTTCGGCTCGTACCGTGTTGAAAACGTTCGGATACTCCAGCGCCGTCTTGTAGATCGGCAACTCAAATTGCTTGAGCTGCTTGCCCGCAATCCGCTGCGCCATGCGGCGTCCGGCATGGGCCGAGAACGACACGCCGTTACCGCCGTAACCCACCGCGTAGAAGATGCTTTCCTTCGGATCGGGCTGCGTGATGCGCGGCATCATGTCGTGGCTTACGTCGACCCAACCCCACCACGAGTAATCAATCTTGATTCCCTTGAGTGCCGGGAACTTGTGGTGCAGACCATCGACCAGCTTGGCCATGTGCACCGGGTTCGGAGCGTCGGCGCCGGTGATCGAGCTGCGGCTGCCGATCTGCACGCGGTTATCCGGCAGGCGACGGTAGTAGAAACGCAGCGTGCGGGTGTCGGTGATGACCTGTGTGGTCTTGAAGTTGGTGGCTTCCAGCTCTTCGGGTGTCAGCGGACGCGTGACCAGCGAATTCGACAGAATCGGCATGATCTTGTTGCGCAGCTGCGGGTGCAGCTTGTTGCTGGTGTAGCCGCCGGTGGCAAAACCCACGGACTTGGCCTTGACCACGCCGCCGGGAGTGCGCAGATAGTGCACGCCGTTGCGGGTTTCCACGTCGATGACGGGGCTGGCCGGGTGAATCTTCACGCCGAGTTCGCGCGCCTTGCGCATGTAGGCAAAGGCCAGTTTCAGTGGGTGCACGCCGATGCCATCGGGCTCGTGCATGGCACCAAAGCTGTCGTTGTCGTTGACCCAGTCGCGTGCCACTTCTTCCTTGGACAGCATCTTGGCGTCATAGCCGAAGACGTCGCGCATGAGCTTGGTTTCGGCGCGCAGGAAGTCCATCTTCTTTTCGCGGTGGGCGATGTACAGATGGCCGCCGGGCTGTGGCTCGCACTCGGGGAATTCGGACACCAGGTCCTTGAAGGTCTGAAAGCCTTCGCGGATTTCCGCGTCGAGCTTGAGCGCGGTTTCCTTGCCCCAACGCTCGACCCAGCCCGAACGGTACAGACGACCGCTGGCGTTCTGGCCTTGTCCGCCATTGCGGCTGGTGCAACCCCAGGCGGCCTGGTTGGCTTCGAGAATGACGGCCTTGATGCCGTGCTCACGCGCCAGGAAGAGGGCGGTCGCGAGGCCGGTGAAACCCGAACCAACGATGACCACATCGGCCTCGATGTCCGCGGTGATCGGGCCGTCGTCTTCCGGGGGAACTCCCGCAGTGCCCACCCAGTAGGTCGGCGCGTAGCCCGTGCCCTGGCCTGGAGTGGCCATGACCAACGGGTCGTATTGCGGATCGTAGGGGCGCATGTAACTTGGGCGCACGTCCTCAGCCTTCATCTTGTTGTCTCCTTGTGCGCCGCGAATGATCGTTGCGGGCGCCAATGTCATAAAAATATCCTGAAATTTCGGGTCCGCGGCGGCTTTGTCGACTCGAAATTGCATCGAAAATCGGCAGGTACAACACACGTGGACTGTGGACTGCAGCATAGCCAGCCGCATGCCAGCCAGTTAGCGCCAGTGGGCAGGTTTCCATAGAACCAGAAGCGCTATTTTTTGGCAGGGTTTTTCCGCTGGACTTAACGAAAAGTGAGCGCTGGTTCTACGAAACTGCCGCCAGCGTGCCTAACATCCGTTCCCAACGTTTCGTTTGCTGTGCATCAATTTTTTGATTGAGTGTCACAGCACCATGCAATTTCTTGAAGTTAAGGAGACAACATGAGCAATAGCTCCAACCAGCCCGATGCACAATTTCTGGCCCGCTTTGCCGACGCCTGGAACCGCCACGACCTCGACGCGCTGATGAGCTTCATGGCTGATGGCTGCGAATTCCACGCAGTGGCTGGCCCCGACCTGTTGGGTCGCAGCTTTGTGGGTCTCGAACAAGTTCGCGAAGGTTTCCAGGCCGCCTGGACCGCATTCCCTGACGCAGCCTGGCTCGACGGTGACCACTGGGTCAACGGCGACCGCGGCGTGTCCGAGAGCACCTTCAAGGGCACTGCAGCCGACGGCAGCCGCGTGGAAGCGCGCATGGTCGACGTCTTCACGTTCAAGGACGGCAAGATTCTGGTGAAGAACGCGTATCGCAAGAACCGTCCAGCACTGGCCAAGGCCGCCTGATACGCGCTCAGAAAAACGAAGAAGAAAAAGTAAGCAAGCCAATCCGGATATCGATTTGTCGCCGCGCTTTCACTAGCTCGGCGCATTTCGGTGCCCGTTCGGATTGCAAAAGACAAAAACTCCGCTCTACCTAACGGATAAAACCGGGCGCAGAAACCCGGTAACCGCCACGCCGCGCGAGCGATCCTTGCATGCGGCGCTGGCAGAGCTATGAATTCCGAATACAGGAGACATATCGTGATTGGAAACCAGCCTTCATCCTCTTCGGGGCTTTCTACAGGCTTGAAAGAACGTCACATGACCATGATCGCCCTCGGTGGCGTGATTGGTGCCGGCCTATTTATCGGCAGTGGCGTGGTTATCAAGCAGGCAGGCCCCGCAGCAGTTATTTCTTTTTTGATCACCGGCCTGCTGGTCGTGCTGGTCATGCGCATGTTGGGCGAGCTGGCATGTGCCATGCCCGGCGGTGGTTCGTTCTACGAGTATTCGCGTGAAGCGTTTGCGGATCGTCCAGGTCTGTCCAAGCTCGCTGGTTTTCTGACCGGCTGGATGTATTGGTACTTCTGGGTGATCGTGGTGGCGCTGGAAGCCGTGGCGGGTGCAGACCTGCTGCGTTACTGGCTCCCCGATGTTCCCGGCTGGATCATCAGTCTGGTGCTGCTGGTGATGCTCACGCTCACCAATCTCGTCTCGGTGAAGTCGTTTGGTGAATTTGAATTCTGGTTCTCGTCCATCAAAGTGGCCGCGATCGTGGTGTTCCTGTTCATCGCCGGCGTTCACGTGCTGGGCTGGACACCGGGTACCACCGGTGGTTTGCAGATCGCCAACCTGACACAGCACGGCGGCTTCGCGCCCAATGGCTGGGTTCCCGTGTTGACCGGCGCAGTGGCCGCAACGGGCTTCTATTTCGGTGCCGAGATCGTGACGATCGCCGCTGCCGAAACCGCAGAACCGCAGAAGGCGGTCGCCAAGGCCACCAATTCGGTGATCACCCGCGTGCTGGTTTTCTACGTCGGCTCGGTGTTGCTGGTCGCTTGCCTGGTTCCATGGAACAGCAAGGAAATCGCGACTCCCTACGTCAGCGCATTGAACGCCATGGGCGTGCCAGCTGCAGCGCAGATCATGAACGCCATCGTATTGACGGCCGTGCTCTCCGCGCTGAACTCGGGCCTGTACGCATCGTCGCGCATGTTGTTCGCATTGACCAAGCGCGGTGACGCGCCCAAGGCTCTGGCCAAGGTCAGCAAGAACGGCGTGCCAGTGCGTGCGATCCTGATCGCTACGCTGTTCGGCTACGGTGCCATCGTGATGTCCTACGTGTCCCCCGATACCGTGTTCGCGTTCCTCGTGAACTCGTACGGCACCGTCGCGATCTTCGTGTACATCCTGATCGCCGTTTCGCAACTGCGCCTTCGCAAGCGTCTGGAGCGTGAAGCGCCGCATCTGCTCAAGATCCGCATGTGGTGCTTCCCGTACCTCACGTGGCTCGCGATTGCAGGCATGGTGTCGATCGTGGTGGCCATGGCCTTCATCCCCGAACAGCGCACTCCGCTGATTCTGGGTGTGGCAAGCCTGGGCGTCTTGTTGGTGGCGTATTTCGTGCGCCATCTGGTGAACGGCGGCAAGGCCGGACAAGACCCTGTGAAGACGCAATTCAAGCCAGTCAAGCTGAAGAAGAGCTGATCTACCCATAGACCGAGATGACCGAGACGATCGAGTCATCCCGGTTCTACGCAGAACTCAACTATCCCCAATCGTTGGATGCTTATCCGATGACTGGGGATTTTTTTATGGGCGAAGCCCCATTGGGCAGCGCGGCATATCTTCATGGGGACCTAGGAAAAACACTCTCTACGGGGGCCAGTGATGGCTGATACGGTGTTTCACTCAATAACCTTTGACCCTGAAGGAAGAGCTATGCGCGCGATGAAGAAATTCTGGCCTTTGGCACCGATTGCGGTTGCTGTGGTGCTCGTCGGTTGCGGAAGCAGTGATCACGATGAGAAAGAGGCACTGATCGTCGACACCAACCCCAACAGCTGCTCGGTGATGGGCGGCAATGGCGGATCGGTGACCGTGGGCTCGGGTGTCGCGGGCGACCCGGCCGCGCCGGAGGCCGCTTCGGGGTATCGAGTGGGGCTCAAGGCGAAGACCTCGAGCAGCTATATGGCCGTGGCCAACACGCCGCTGGCGACCAAGGCCGGCTGTGATGTGCTCAAGGCCGGTGGTTCTGCCGTTGATGCGGCGGTGGCCATGCAGGCCGTGCTGGGGCTGGTGGAGCCGCAGTCGAGCACCATCGCGGGCAGCGCGTTCATGGTGTATTACGACGCCAAGACCAAGAAGGTCGTGGCCTACGATGGGCGCGAAGCGGCACCCGCTGCGGCCAATGGCTACTACCTGATGCGACAGGACCAGACCGATGCGAACTCGCCAGCACCGGTTCCCTCCGCGCGGCGCAGTGGCCGCTCGATCGGCGTGCCGGGCGTCATGCGCATGCTCGACATGGCGCAGAAGGAGCATGGCAAGCTTCCGTGGAATGGACTGTTCGACTACGGCATCAAGCTGGCGAACGATGGCTTTCTGATCCCCGGGCGCATGGGCGATGCGATCAAGAGCAATGCCGCCAGTCTGGCGCTCGATGCCAATGCCATGGCAACGTTTTTCCATGCCGACGGAACGCCGCGCGCGACCGGCGAGATGATGAAGAACGTGGCGTATGCCAACACGCTCAAGACGCTTGCCACCAATGGCGCGGACGCGCTCTACACCGGCCAGCTCGCGCAGGACATCGTGGCCAAGGCCGGGCAGAAGGTAGGCGACGACGCAGCCAAGACGCCCATCACCCCCAGCCTGATGACGGTGAGCGATCTGACCAATTACAAGGCCAAGAAACGCGAGCCGGTGTGTACCCCGTACCGCAATGCGTACTACGTGTGCACCATGTCGCCACCATCCTCCGGCGGCATCGCCATCGCGCAATCGCTGGGGATTCTGAGCCATTTCAATCTGGCGCAGTACGGACCGACCAACCCCACCAACGAGGGCGGTGTGCCCAGCGTGATGGGCGTGCATCTGGTCTCGGAAGCCGAGCGTCTGGCGTATGCCGATCGCGACAAATACGTGGCCGATACCGACTTCATTCCGCTGCCGGGCAATGGCGTGTCGAGCATGCTCAATGCGGATTACCTGAAGCAGCGCGCGTCCCTCATCAATCTGGACAAGAGCATGGGCACGGCGCAAGCAGGTGACCTGGGCACGGTGCCGCTGGGCATCGACAAGACGGTGGAGCACGGCACCACGCACCTCTCGGTAGTGGATGCTTACGGCAACGTGGTGACGATGACCACGACGGTCGAATCCAGCATGGGTTCGTTCCATATGGTGGGCGGCTTCCTGCTCACCAACCAGCTCACCGATTTCTCCGCATCGCCGGTCGACAGCGCCGGCACGCCGGTCGCCAATCGCGTGGCCCCGGGCAAGCGTCCGCGCAGCACGATGGCACCCACGCTGGTGTTCAAGGGCGCAACGCCCGGTGGCGATTTTGTGATGGCGACCGGCTCACCCGGCGGCGGCGCCATCATTCAATACGTGATGAAGACCGTGGTCGGCGCGCTGGACTGGGGGCTCGATGCGCAACAGGCCACGTCGCTGGTGAACTTCGGTGCCACCAACAGTCCGACGACCGGTGTGGACGGCTCCAACACCACGCTCGATCTGAGTGGCTTGATTGCGGGCCTGAAGGAAAAGGGCCACACGGTCAATCCTGCGGCGCAATCGAGTGGCGTGGCCACCATCATGCGCATCACCAAGGATGGCAAGCCCGCGCTGCAGGGCGGTGCCGACCCACGGCGTGAAGGGATTGTGTTGGGCGACGGAGCGCTGTAAGGGGTAGGCGATGACTGTGGCAAACCATGCCGCAGTCATCGTTGAGAACGACGCGAAACGGGCCAGGAGTCTCTTTTTGATCAGTGATTCTTGGCCGACACGTTATCCACATGCAGCGACGTCACGTTGCCCTGCATTTCCAGCGGCGCAATGCCCTTGCCGTGCGTGGTCAGTCCGCCTTCGATGTTGATCGATGCGGCGGATCCGCCGGGCTTCACGCTGAGGGCGATGGCCGACAGATTCACCACCACACCCTTGACCAGTGAATCGCCGGACGCGCCAAACGTCTCGATGCCGCGGTGCACATGCAGATGGCTGATGGGCTTGCTGATCTGCACGCCCACGGAACCATCGCCGTGCGTGACGATGCGATCGAATTCGGCGCTGCCGAGGTGGCCGTCATACACATTGAAGCCGCGCGATCCGGTGCCGAAGGTTTCCACCGGAGCCAGCACATACAGCTCGTTCAGCACGCCGAAGTTGACGAAGCCGATGCCGCTCGGGCCGAACGAGGTGATCTTTTCCTGCGCCTCCCACTGATCCACGACCCCCCAGTTGTCCAGCACCATGTCGTTCACACCATAGGTGGTGACCGGCCCCAGATTGCGCACCAGACTGGCGAACGCGTTGTAGACCACAAAGACGCCGCCGGTGATCTGATCGGGCGTGCCGGGCGCAATCATGCCGTTGCTGTAGATCGCACCGGTTTCCAGCAATGCCACGCTGAGCTTGCCGCCGTTGACACCCTTGACCACGCTGCCGCTCACGAACACGCCACTGCCCAGCACCGGCGCGCTGGCCCGGCCCACGCTGATGCCGCGCAGGTCGGCGGTGATGAGGCTGCTGGGATCGGGCTGCATGTTCCACAGCGTGAAGGCGCCTTGAATCACATGCACGCCAAAGCCGTGCGGGCGCTGCTGGCCTTCGCTGATGCCGACGCCATAGACGTCGAGTTTTTCCGGGGCTTTGGTTTTGACCGAAACCTTCGCACCAGCCTTGCCGCGTGCCGCGTTGCTTGAGGAAGAGAGCACGGACGAGCCACGCGCATCGGCGGCCACGATGTCGAGGCCATCGATCTCGACATGCCCGGTCTGCAGCTTGTCGGCGGCGATGAGCTGCACTTGCCCATACACCGTCAACCGCGCCAGATGCAGGATGCCAAAGCCCGATTGCCGCGTGTCATTGAAGAGGGCGCGCTGCTCGACGGAGGCGCTGATGCAGAGGTCCTCCACCGTATTGTCGCGCGTGAGCTGCAGGCCATCGACATCGGCCGCAAAGACCAGCGAGGCATCTTCCGACCCACCCCGGATGGCCACCCCGGGCCGCAGCTTCAACGTGGGCAAGGCCTTGATGACCCCTTCCACGATGATCTCGTCGCATCGGCTATTGGCGAGCGCGCCCAGGAGTTTGTCTGCGGTGGCGACGGAAAGCGAAGCATTCGGCATGAGCGACTCGTAAAAGGAAGTGATCCGGCGATGCTAGTGCGCAATCGGCGCAATCTTCTGTAGGCGCAGGGCTTGAGAACGCGCGTTCGTCGGCGGGCTCAGCCCTGCAATGCCGCGATCACCCGCGGCCACCCCATGCGCTTCGCCAGAGCGAGGGCCGTATCTCCCGCCGGAG
>CALMCS010000738.1 GCA_937862875.1 uncultured Comamonadaceae bacterium | reverse complement strand
GTCCTGCTCGTGATCGGCATCTGGCTGCTCACCGAAGCCACCGGCATCCTGTAAGCGAGGCCGGTATGTCCGAGCAGCAGCACGTCCGTGCGGACGGAACGGTCACCTTCCTTCCGCACCGGCTCAACCGCCATCCCGTTGTCGTGCGCGGCCTCACCGCCGACGAGCTGTGGATCTGCTGCGGCCTGTCCGGCGCCGCCGGCCTGCTGGTCGGCGCGCCGCTGTCCTGGGTGTTCCGCACGATCGCCATTGCGCCGACGTTCGTCGTCCTGGGCGTGGCCCTCGGCGTGTTCATCGGGGGCGGCATCCTGCGTCGGCTCAAGCGCGGCCGTCCCGACACATGGCTGTACCGGCAGCTTCAGTGGCGCATCGCGACACGCCATCCGCTCGCGGCCGGCTGGGTAGGTGGCCACGTGCTGATTTCGCGCTCGGGCTTCTGGACCACACGCAGGAGCGCTCGATGAGCCGATTCAAGAACGAGATCATCCACCTGCAGGCGCACATCAAGACGCTGAGGCTGGGCGCGGGCGCATTGGTCATCATCGCCCTGGTCATGGGTGGCGGCTGGTGGAGTGCTCCGCGCGACCTGACCATCCACGTCCCGCCTGATCTGCGCTCCGGCAGTACCCGCAAGTGGTGGGAAGTGCCGCCCGAATCGGTCTATGCGTTCACGTTCTACGTGTTTCAGACCCTCAACCGCTGGCCGACGAATGGCGAAGAGGACTATGCGCGTAATCTCCACACGCTCTCGCCGTACCTCACCCCATCCTGCCAGGCCTTCCTGCGGGCGGACTACGACTACCGCCGCTCCACGGGCGAGCTGCGGCAGCGCGTGCGCGGGATTTATGAGATCCCCGGCCGCGGCTATGGCGACGACCCCACCGCCCGCGTGCGCGTCGTCTCCGACCGCGACTGGGTGGTGACGCTGGACATCAGCGCCGACGAGTACTACGGCGCCGAGCAGGTCAAGCGCGCCCTGGTGCGCTACCCCATCAAGGTCACGCGGGTGGACGTCGATCCCTCGCGCAACCCGTTCGGCCTGGCGCTCGACTGCTACGACGGCACGCCCCAGCGCATCAACACCCCGGAGCCGACGCGCCCGGCCTCTGGCGGCCTGTCTCCGCCAGCGCCCCAAGGAGGACCCACCCCATGAAGCCCATGAAGCACCCTGTACTCACGCTGCTGGGACTGCTGGTCGTGGTCGCAGCACCCGCCCATGCGTTGGAGATCCTGCGCTGGGAACGCATGCCGCTGGCGGTGCCGTTGCGTGTCGGCCAGGAACGCATCGTGTTCATCGACCGGAACGTCCGCGTGGGCGTGCCGGCCGGCGTGGGCGAACGCCTGCGCGTGCAGAGCGCGGGCGGCGCGGTGTACCTGCGCGCCAGCGAGCCGATCGAACCCACGCGGCTGCAACTGCAAGACGCCGACACGGGCGCATTGATCCTGCTGGACATCGCTGCCGAGCCGGCCAAGGACGGCGAAGCCGAACTGGAGCCGGTGCGCATCGTCGAGGGCCACAGCACTCCGGCGCGCTATGGCGATCAGCCGCAGGGTGCCGACGCGCCCCCGACGCTCGCCCAGGATCAGGCAGGCGCGCGGACGGCGCGGCGCGAAACCCCTGTCCCGGTCGTGCTGACGCGCTTCGCCGCGCAGAACCTCTATGCGCCGCTGCGCACGGTCGAGCCGCTGCCGGGCGTGATGCGGGTGAACCTGCGCCGCGACCTGGACCTGGGCACGCTGATGCCGTCGCTGCCGGTGCGTGCGGCCGCGCTCGCCTCCTGGCGCCTGGAGGATCAGTGGGTCACCGCCGCGCGCCTCACCAACGGCAGCAGTAGCTGGATCACCCTCGACCCGCGCGTTCTGCAAGGCGATTTCCTCACGGCCACCTTCCAGCACGAGACACTCGGCCCGCGCGGAACGCCCGAGGACACGACCGTCCTGTACCTGGTGACGCGCGGGCGCGGCCTGGCGCAGTCGCTGCTGCCGGCGATCCACCGCTTCGACCCCGCCGCAAATCTGCCGCATCCGGAAGCCGAAGCCACCGACAACAAGGAGGCTCGCCATGCGCAGTAACGGACTCCTGAAATGGCTGATGATTCCCGTGGCGCTCCTGGTGCTGTTCATCGGCATCCGGCTGTTCTCGGGCGGCGAGGCCTCGGCCCCCTCCCCGACGGAAACGGGAAGCCGGCTCACGCCCGAAGAGATGAAGGCGCTGGGCATCGAGGGCGATACCCCCCGCGATACCGTGGCCACGCTGGTGGCACAGGTGAAGCAACTGCGCACCGAGCTTCAGACCGCGCTGTCCGACAACAAGTCCCAGCGCGAAGAGAACCAGCGCCTGCGCCAGCGTGAGAACTCGATCGACCAGCGCATCAATTCCGCGCTCGAATCCGAGCGCTCCAACCTGCGCCGCGACCAGCAGCAGGCCGCGAGCGAGCGTCAGCAGACCGAGGGCCTGCTCGCGGACTTGCAGCGGCGCCTGGACAGCATCGGTGGTCGCGGCGGCGGCCACGCCGACCTGCCAGTGGGCCTGGGGCTGCGTGACGGCGATGGCGACGGCGAAGTGGCCGGGATGGAAGGCGGTGTGCGGTGGGTGGAACCGGACGACGCGAAGAAGGCCGAGGGCCGCGCCTCGTCCAGTGGTGCCATGAGCTTCCCCACGAGCTTCGGCCCGGCGCAGCGCACGCTGGAAACCACGGCGGAAACCGTCGCGAACGCGGGCGCGCGCGCCGCCGGGGTCAAGACCGCCAAGGCTGTTTATACGGTTCCGACGAACTCCACCCTCATGGGGTCGGTGGCGATGACGGCCCTGATCGGCCGTGTGCCGATCGACGGCACGGTGAACGACCCGTACCCCTTCAAGGTGTTGGTCGGACCGGACAACCTCACGGCCAACGGCATCGACATTCCCGATGTGGCGGGTGCCGTGTTCAGCGGCACCGCCTCGGGCGACTGGACACTGTCGTGCGTGCGCGGCCAGGTGCGCAGCATCACCTTTGTCTTTCATGACGGAACCATCCGCACCATTCCCGAGGATCGCGAGGGCAACCAGCAGAACAACCAGCAACGCGATGGCCTGGGCTGGATCAGCGATCCCTATGGCATTCCCTGCGTCAGTGGGGAGCGGCGCAGCAACGCCCAGCAGTACCTCGGTTCGCAGGCCCTGATCACGGCGGCTGGTGCCGGCGTGGCTTCGCTCATCGAAAGCGACAGCGGCCAGATGTCCTACGTCGGCTCGGACGGCTCCATCGGCACCGTGGGCATCAGCGGTCAGGAAGCCGTGGGCCGGATTCTCGCCGGTGGCGTCCAGGAAATGTCGAACTGGGTCAACAAGCTCTACGGCCAGGCGTTCGCGGCGGTGTACGTTCAGCCCGGCGCCAAGGTCGCTATCCACCTCGAAAAACCGCTCGCCATCGACTTCGATCCCGAAGGCCGCAAGGTCGATCACCGCGCAGGAGAAAGCCATGCTCTCGAACTTGAATAAGGGTCTGGCGCTGGCCCTCGCCGTCGCCGTACTCAGTGGCTGCGCCACCAGCAAGGAAGAACTGCTGACCCATAGCGACCGCACGATGATGGACATCTGGCAGCAGGAAACAGGTAGCGGCGGCGGTGGCACCGGTCAGGTCGCACGCAGGCAGTTTCTGGATGCGCGCCAGAGCCTGCGCCGTCCGCTGACCGAAGCGGACGTGCAGGCCGCGCCCGCCGAACAGATGCGCTACACGCGCACCGCGCGCAATGAGGTCCGTCGCCAGTTCCAGCGTCTGCCGAATCCCGATCTCGTGATGTATGTGTACCCGCACCTTACAGGCACGGACCCCGTCCCCGTGCCGGGCTACACGACGGTCTTCCCGCTGTACCAGCGCATCCAGTACGCCATGCCGGGCGAGCGGGTGGAGGACTACTGATGCGCTGGAAATTCCCCTGGCCGAAGCTGGCCGCATCCGGCGCTGGCGGTGAAGAGCAGCCGGACGGCTGGCAGCGCCATGTCGAGGCCTTGCGTCAGGCCGGCATCCCCGAACCCGGGTCGGCGGTCCAGGGCCGCCGGCCGGCGACCGTGGCGAACGAACAGGCGCTCTATGACGTCGCGCCGTCGTTCGTGGAGTTGCTGCCCTGGGTGGAGTTCCTGCCCGAGTCGAAGTCCATGCTGCTGGAGGACGGGCAATCGGTGGCGGCCTTCTACGAACTGGTGCCGCTGGGCACCGAGGGCCGGGAACCCGGCTGGCTCGCACAGGCTCGCGATGCCTTGGAGAACGCGCTGCAGGACAGTTTCGATGAGCTGGACGAAAACCCCTGGGTGTTGCAGCTCTACGCCCAGGACGAGCCCAACTTTGATCAGTACATGCAGACCCTGCGCGACTATGTGCAGCCGCGCGCCCGTGATACAGCGTTCAGCGAGTTCTACCTGCGCTTCTTCGGCCACCACCTGCGCGCGGTGGCCAAGCAGGGCGGCCTGTTCGAGGACACTGTGGTCACGCGGCTG
>CALMCS010000737.1 GCA_937862875.1 uncultured Comamonadaceae bacterium | reverse complement strand
CTCTGAAACGTCCCTGCAACGCCCTTGCAACGCGATTCCCAACCTCATTCCCGTGCGAACGGAATAACCCATACCCGCCCACCCCACTTTCCCTCCCCGCCCCCTCTTCCCCCGATTCCCTGCGTAAGATGCCGGGATGACTCTTCTCTCGGCTTCCCCCAATTCCTTCGATACGCTTGCTCTTTCGCCTGCGACGCTTGCCAATCTCCAGCGCCTTGGCTACCTTGAAATGACGGCCATTCAGGTCGCCAGCCTGCCCCCCGCGCTCCAGGGCAAGGATGTGATCGCTCAGGCGAAGACCGGTAGCGGCAAGACCGCCGCCTTTGCACTGGCCTTGCTGGCCAAGCTCGATGCGCGCGTGTTTTCGGTGCAGGGCCTGGTGCTGTGCCCCACTCGGGAGTTGGCCGATCAGGTGACGACCGAGATTCGCCGCCTGGCGCGTGCCGAAGACAACGTCAAGGTGGTGACGCTGTGTGGCGGGGTTCCGCTGCGTGGGCAGGCCGCGAGCCTGGAGAATGGCGCGCATGTGGTGGTTGGTACGCCCGGGCGTGTCATTGATCACCTCGAGCGCGGCAACCTGAATCTGGATGCGCTGACGACTTTGGTGCTCGACGAGGCCGATCGCATGCTCGACATGGGTTTTGTCGATGACATCGCCAAGGTCGCCAAGCAGTGCCCTGCCAACCGCCAGACCTTGCTGTTCTCTGCGACTTACCCCGATGGCATTGCCAAGCTGGCCGCGCGCTTCATGCGCGATCCGGTCACCGTCAAGGTGGCTGCGCAGCACAGCAGCGATCAGATCGAGCAGCGTTGGTATGAGGTGACCGAAGACCAGCGACTGCCTACCTTGACGCGTCTGCTGGAGCATTTCCGCCCTGAGAGCACCCTCGCCTTCTGCAACACCAAAGCCCGCTGCCGCGCGGTGTCCGAGCTGCTGCATGCGCAGGGTTTCAGCGTGCTGGAGCTGCACGGCGATCTGGAGCAGCGTGACCGTGACCAGGTGTTGATTCGCTTCGTGAACGGCAGTTGCTCCGTGCTGGTCGCCACCGATGTGGCGGCTCGCGGGCTGGACGTGACCAACTTGGCCGCCGTCATCAACGTGGACGTGACGCCCGATCCTGAAATTCATGTGCACCGTATCGGCCGCACGGGCCGTGCCGGTCAGTCTGGTTTGGCGCTCAGTCTGGCGTCGATGGACGAAATGGGCTCGGTCGGCCGCATCGAACAGATTCAGGGCAGCCCCTCGGTCTGGTACCCGGTCGACGAGTTGACGCCTACTGGCGGTGGGCGACTGTTGCCATCGAAGGCCACCGTTCACATCAACGCCAGCCGCAAGGACAAGATCCGCCCGGGTGACGTGCTGGGCGCGCTCACGGCCGATTTTGGCTACTCGCGCGATCAGGTGGGCAAGATCGACATCAATGAATTCGCTACCTACGTGGCCGTGGATCGCAAGATTGCGCACGATGTGATCGCCAAGCTCAACAGCGGAAAGATCAAGGGACGCAGCGTGAAGGCGCGTTTGTTGAAGGACTGATGGGGTAAGTTCAAGCGCAGTTCTGGCCGAAGAACTGAACGGGTTCATTCTTCGGCCCTGTCGCACTGCAGTTCCTCAGCGCAGCAGAAACTCGGGCATCGCAGCCCGAGTCATCAGAACTTGTACCGCGCACTCAGCTCCACATTGCGCGGCGCACCATACATCCCCGAATACCACCAGCCCGACATCGCCGCGATGTATTTGCGGTTGAACACGTTGTTGACGTTCATCGCGATCGAGAGTTGATCGTTCACGTCGTAGCGCGCCATCAAGCCGAACAGCGCATACGCCGGTTGGCGTGCTGTGGCTGGGCGTCCGATCTGCCAGATTTCGGTGGAGTAGTAGATACCGCTGTTCCAGTTGACGCCCCCGCCCACGGTCAGGCCACGCAGGGCGTCGGACATGCGGTAGGTGGTCCACAAGCGTGCCATCTGGCGCGGGAAGGTGGTGTTGATGCGTTGGCCTTCACCGTCCTTGGAGGCGCTGAAGTTATAGGACGCCGACAGGTTCCAGTGGGGCGTGATGGCGCCGTTCACCTCGAGATCGATACCGTGGGTTTTCGCGCCCTGGATGGTGCGCGATGCCGTGTTCTCGGTGCCGGGAATGAAGTGGCCCGCGTCATCGGTGGCAATGTTGTCCTGGCGAATCAGGTAGACCGATGCGCTGGTGTTCACGCGGCCATTCAGGAAATCGCTTTTGATACCCGCCTCGTAGGTATTGCCTGTCTGCGGGTCCAGAAATGCGCCGAAACGGTCGCGCGCCGTTTGTGGGTTGTAGATGGTGGCGAAGCTGCCGTAGAGCGTGTGCTGTGGGCTCAGGTTGTAGACCACCCCCGCATAGGGCGTGAAGACGCGGCGCTCCGACGCTGGGGACTTCTCGTGGTAGCCCGCCGTGGTGTCGGTGATGTAGTCGCTGTCGTAGTTGAACAACTTGCCGCCGACGATCAGCTTGACGTCGTCGGACAGTGAGAAACGGCCCGCGCCATAGGCGCTGGTCTGGCGACGCGTGCTGTCGAACTTGACGAAGCGCTCGCCAAAGACCGGGCTGCCGCTGCTGTCCCACTCGAAGATATTGACCGGCTTGTTGCGCAGTCCGGTCACGTCGAAGCTGCCGTTGGTGATGCTCTGAAAGCTGGTGTAGTCCACGCCCATCACTGCTTCATGCTCCCGGCCCAAAAGAGAGAACGGGCCACGCAGGTTCACGTCGAATGATGTGTTGCTCAGGTCGTAGTCGCGTCGCTCGGCATTGAGCTTGAGGCCGTCGCCGGTGACGGGGTCGAACGGGGCTGCGTTCACCGCAAGGTATACGGCATCTTCACGTTGCTTGGAGCGCAGGTAGTTGGCGGACAGCTTCAGCCGCCAGTCGTTGGCCAGTGCCTGTTCCAACGTGGCGAATGCGGAGTCGGAGTCGGTGTTGAAGCGGTTGTCGCGGCTGGCCGGGTTGAAGGATCTGGGGAAGTGGACTTGCGCGCCGCTGCTGTTGAAGAGCGGAAAACCCAGATACGCCATCGATCCACGCGAGCGATTTTCCTGATGTTCCACACCCGCCGTGAGCTTGGTGGTGGAAGTCAGGTCGGCCTGAATGACGCCATACAGCACGTTTTTCTTCTTGCTGTAGAAATCGATGTAGCTGTCGCCCTGCTCGTGCACCGCCACCAGACGTCCGCGCACGGTGCCCGCGTCGTTGAAGGGAGAGGAGATGTCGAACACGCCACGCCGGTTGTTCCACGTGCCCACACTGGCGTCTACCGACGCCTGGAACTTATCGGTGGGCTTCTTGCGCACCATGTTGATGATGCCGGAAGGGTCGCCCGCGCCGGTCATCAGGCCTGACGCGCCGCGCAGCACCTCGACGCGGTCGTACAGCGCCATGTCTGCAATGGTCTGAGACGGCAAGGCATCCAGCCCCAGAAACTCGGTATGCGTGCTGACGCCGTCGAGCTGATAATTGGTGATGGCATAGCCGCGCGCGTTGGCATTGGTGCGTTCGGTTCCGAGTACCGAGGTCGAGATGCCGGGCGTGCGCTTCAACACTTCGTTGATGGTGGTGAGGTTCTCGTCTTCGATACGTTGCTGGGTGATCACGCTGATGGATTGCGGCGTCTCGCGCACACTCAGCGCGAGACCGGTAGCCATGGCGCTGGGCCCTTTGGTGGTGTAGGAGCCCGAACCTTCCGTGGCGTCGGGTTGCTCTGCGCTGGCAATGACGCGGACCTCTCCCAGAGTGCTGTGGTTGGATGCGGGGGTGGCAGTGGCACCGGGCGCGGTTGGTGACGGCGCTGGGGCCTGCGCATCGACCAGCACCGTGAGCGTGCCATCCGAAGTGCTGGCCAGACGCAGTCCACTACCAGCGAGCGCAAGTCGCGCCGCGTTCTCCACCTGGTAGTGACCCTGAATCGCGGGCGCGCGCTTGCCCGCAAGCAAGGCAGGATCCGCGCTGATGCTGCGGCGCGCCTGGCGAGCGATGCGCGCGAGCGTGTCGTCCAACGCGCCAGCCGGTAGATTCCAGGCCTGAGCAGCAGCAGCACCAGCAACAGACGTCGAACCCGATGCAGATGACCCAGTGGGCGTTGAAGCAGACTGAGCGGCCTGCTGCGCGTGCGCGGGATCCAGCGAAGCCAGCGACAGCAGCGCCACAACCACGGGCAGCAGCATGGCCGGCGGCCGCTGCGGCGCGCGGCGTGTGGCAAAAGAGGGAGCGAGAAGGGTTGGTGCGTTGGCCATGGTGATCAGAGGTCCGGTCTTTGCAGTGAAATGAGTGGCTTCAATTCACATGTGCAACGAGGGCCAAAGAACCCCTCACGTTTTCGAAAAAAAGAGAAAATTCGCGGATTTCCGGGGGGTGCATTGGGGTATCCCAACGCGATCACAGCAGTGAGCAGAGCCCAATAACTGGGCCCCCGAATGACGAGATAGGGTCCTAGGCTAGGCGTCGATGGCGAAG
>CALMCS010000736.1 GCA_937862875.1 uncultured Comamonadaceae bacterium | reverse complement strand
TGCCCTTGGTGGTGATCATTGGCGCATCGCTCACCACCACCAGCTATCTGGCGTTTCCGCCCGAGGGATTGACTCTCGAGTGGTATCGCAAGTTGATGGACGACCCTAGCTATGTAGCATCGTTCACCACAAGCATCTTGCTGGCGATTGCCGCTACGGTGGTCGCCATCTTGCTGGCGGTACCTGCAGCACTGGCATTTGCTCGCTATGAGTTTCCAGGCAAGGCGACCTTGTCCGCCATTTTGATGTCTCCCCTGGTGCTTCCGCAAGTGGTGCTGGGCGCGGCGTTGCTGCAGTTCGGTGCCCATTTCGGACTGACGCGCAGTTTCCTGGCCTTGCTGATCGGTCACACCGTGATCATCACGCCGTTCGTTCTGCGTTCGGTCATGACGCTGATGACCCCGGAGCAGCGCAGCCTGGAAGAAGCATCCGCCGACTTGGGTGCTGGTCCATGGAGCACGTTCTTTCTCGTCATCCTGCCGCAGATTCGTCCCGGGATCATCACCGGATCGATCTTTGCCTTCATCTCCTCGTTCATCAACGTAGAGCTGTCGATCTTCAATACGACTGCTGAGTTGAACACCATACCGGTGAAGCTCTTCAACTACGTTCAATACACCATTGACCCGACCATTGCGGCGGTGTCTGCTGCCACGATTCTGGCAGCAGTGGTGGCCATCGTGATTCTGGATCTCACCGTAGGTCTGGACATGCTGGCCGCCCCCAAATAGCCAACAGTTCCCTTCCAGCCATTCCGGCCGTTTTTATCCTCTTTACCTGCAGGAGACTTTGTCATGCGCGTTCAAGACACTTTTGACGTCATTTATACCCATACAGAGGGCGAACCGCTGTGCATCATCCACAGTGGCATCCCTTATCCGGTGGGCTCATCCATCGTTGAGAAGCGCAAGTTCCTCAAGGAAAACTACGATTGGGTTCGTCAAGCGCTGATGCGTGAACCACGCGGTCACAAAGACATGTTCGGCGTGTTCCTCACACCGCCTTCCAGCCCTGAATTCGACGCCGGCCTCATCTACATCGACGGCACCGAGTACTCCCATATGTGCGGACACGGCACGATCGCAGTCAGTATGGCCATGGTCGCCAACGGCCTCGTGCCACGCGGCAAGGACGGCAAGACCATCATCCGTTTCGAAACCACGGCAGGCCTGGTAGTGTCGGAAGTCGCTTCCGAAGGCGACCGCGTACTGTGGACCCGTTTTGAAAACGTGCCCGCCTATGTGGCGGAGCAGGACATCCCCGTCACCGTTCCTGGCTACGGCGATCTCAAGGCTGACATCGTCTGGGGCGGCAACTATTTCGGCATCGTGGATCTGACCTCGTGCGCCTTGCGCATCTCGCCAGACAACGGCACCGAACTGTCCCGCCTGGGCATCGCCGTGCGCGATCAGCTCAACGCCAAGATCAAGCTGCAGCACCCGACGCAGGCGCACGTCACCGATCTGAACTTCGTGACTTTCTGGCATCCCGCCACCATTCCAGGTGCGTTCTACAAGAATGTGCACGTTTTCAGCGCCGGCCAACTCGACCGTTCGCCTGGCGGCACGGGCACCAGCGCGATGATGGCGATGTTCGAGGCACGCGGCAAACTCGGCATGAACCAGCCCATCCTGAGCGAAGGCCTGCTGGGCAGCGGCACGTTTGAAGGCTGCATGCTCGGCGAAGTGGACCTTGGCGGCAAGCGTGCGATTCGCCCCACCGTGAAGGGCACCGCCAGCATCGTCGGCACGGCACGCTGGGTGATCGATCGCAACGACCCCGTTGGAGCGGGTTTTCTGGTTCGCTGAACATTTGAGTAGGGCGATCAACGTTGATCGCCATCTAAATTTCGCCC
>CALMCS010000735.1 GCA_937862875.1 uncultured Comamonadaceae bacterium | reverse complement strand
TGACCGATTCCACCGACGGATATTTGAGCACCTCGCGCACCGCCATGCCGTCGCCACCGCCCAGCACCGCCACGCGTTTGGGCGCGCCGTGTGCCGCCATCACCGGGTGCACCAGCGCCTCGTGGTAGCGATATTCGTCACGCTCGGCAAACTGCAGATTGCCGTTCAGATAGAGGCGATAACCGGGCTTGCCGTGCGTGACCACGATGCGTTGGTAGGGCGACGCGCTGCTCAGCACGATGCGGTCCTGATAGAACTTGTCCTCGGCAAACCGAGTGATGTGGTCCGCGCCGAGCAGGCCGGCAAACAGCGCCAGAAGCACCAGCACACAGGCCACCGCGTGCGATCGAAAACGGCGCAGCTCCTTGCGGAACAGCCACAGCGCCCACACCGCCACCGCCGCATTCATGAAGCCGAACAGCAGCCCCGTGCGCACCAGCCCCAGTTGCGGCACCAGCAGCAAGGGAAATGCCAGCGACACGGCAAGCGCACCGAGGTAGTCGAACGTGAGCACCTGCGAGACCAGATCCTTGAGCTGCACGTTGCGCTTCAGGATGCGCATGACCAGCGGAATCTCGAGGCCCACCAGCGTGCCCACCAGCATCACCATGCCGTAGAGCAGCACGCGGAACGCGCCCGGCGCATAGGCATTCGCCAGAAACAGAATGGCCGGCAGAAAGCCGCCGACCAGGGCCACCATCAATTCGATGCGCAGAAAGTGCGCGGGCAACTGCCGGTCGAAATAACGCGAGAGCCACGAGCCCACACCCATCGCGAACAGATAGGTGCCGATGATGGTGGAGAACTGCAGCACCGAATCGCCGAGCACATAGGACGCGAGCGCCCCCGCCGCCAATTCGTACAGCAGCCCGCAGGCGGCGATCACAAACACGCTGGACAGCAGCGCGATATCGATGGGACGAGCCGCGTCCGCGGATGGTTGCTCTACGCTGCGGTCGTTCATGGGAAATAATTCATCTCGCTGCTGCTGCGCGAGAAAGGTTCAACGCTTCACGGGCCTTCGCAACAACGCCAGCGGCGCCATCTGGAAAGCCCTTCACCAATAATCCGAGCCCTGAAAAATCAGGGCTCAATGAATCGCCGCCGCAACGATGATGCTGATGCCCAGACACATGGCAGCCACCACCATGGCGAGCGCCTTGTTTTGCTTCTCGACGATTTCCGCCCACAGATCGTAGGGCGTGAGCTTGTCCACGATGACGAAGCTCACCCAGAAGATCACCACACCCAGCAGGGCGTACACCAAAGACCCGAGCAGTGCCACGGGTCGCAGCCATTCCATTGAACTCATTTTTTATCCCCTGAAGTCAAACACTGAGGATGCCGGCCGTGTGCCGCGCCATGCATCCCCGAAACCGTCGATCACTTGTGCCCGCCACCCGATGAGTAGCCACCGTAGGATCCGCCGGAACTGCGAGAGCCGCTGCTTCCCGACGAGCCGGAGCAGGTGCTCAGAATAATCAAGATCACGAAGATCACCACCAGAAACAAAATCACGGTGCCGCAACCGATGCCCTTGGTCGAGATCACGGGCGCGGCGTCTTCGCGGCGAAACTTGTTGAGCTTGTCGCCCATTTTGAAGGCATCGGCCACGGCCTTGGCGTCGAGCCGCTCGCCGTGCGACCAGGTCACCTCGCCCTTGCCTTCCTCGCGCGACAGGATGCCCTTGCCGCTCGAGCTTTCAAAGTCACTGTTGAACGTGGTCTGACCGCTCTGCACCGGCCAGTAGAACTCGCCGAGCACGTAGTTGGTCTCGGCGTTGTAGCTGTATTGCAGCTTGTAGTTGGTGCCCAGATAGCTGGTGCTGGTCGCGCCGCGGTTGTACTTGGGCGCGCCGGTGGCGGGACGCACCAGGCTCCAGCCATCGGTCGAGTCCACCAGAAAGATGAAGCCGCGCTTGGCGTGGTACAGCAGGTACTCGTCCCAGCCGAACCATTCGTCGTCGCCGGGCTCCACACCCATGCGGTGTTGAAAGCCCACCACCTGCCATTTCGCGCCTTCGAAGTCACCGATGCTGCCGAGCGCGATCAGGGGCGCCACGGGCTCATCCTGTGCGGCACTGCGCATCTCGCCGCCGATGCCGGTGCTCAGGTCGATGATGCTCTTGCACGAGGGGCAGGTGCAGGACTGCGTGGTGGACAGCTCCACCTTGACCGGTGCGCCGCAGTTCGGGCAATTGAACTGGCGCGATTTCTCGTCCTTGACCGAAGCGCCGTCTTTCAGGCCCTTCATCTGCAAGGCTTCGATTTTCACGGCAAAGCCGCGCTGCACCTGCGGCGGCGTGGTGCCGTAATCGATGGTGAGCACTTCGCCGTCGTCGCTGCGCAGCTCCACCACGGTGAAGGGCTCGCCCAGCTTGGACAGCTGCGGCAGCTCGCCCTGCGCCGCAACCATCGATGCGGTGAGATTGGTGCTGACGCTGAATTGCTTGCCGCCCACCGCCGTGCTCATGCCCACGCGGAAACGGTCTGCGGCGGGCACTTCGCGGCCGAGCGGTGCGCCGCGCGTGAACACGAAATTGCCGTTGTCCTCGCTCAGCGTGGCCAGGCTGCCGTCGGGCAGAAAGGCGTTCCACTCGTTCCAGCTGCCCTGCTCGCCCTTGTACTGCGCGCGGCCCACCAGCATGAAGGGCACCTGCTTGCCATCGAACGGCATGCTGCCCGACGCGCCGAGTTGCAGCGGCGAGTAGTCCTCGAACACTTCGGCCATCTTGCCGATGCGCTTGAGCACTTCGCCCTCGCGCACGATCGTGCTCTGGCAATACGGACAGACCGCGTAGATCGACTGCGCGCTCTTGAACTCCACAGGCGCGCCGCACCCGGGGCACGGCGCACTGTAGTAACGCTGGGTGGCGCTATCGGCCATAGGTGGTCATGTCTGGTGTGCGCTCAGCGCCGGTTGCCCCACCCGTCCATCGCAGGATGACGGGGGTGGCAACAGCGCCTGGCTGGTGGAATGGCGGGCTCGCTGAATCGGCGTCGGCTGTCGTCAACAGATCAGCTGAGCTTCTTCAGCAACTCGGTCTTCTTCACGTCGAATTCTTCCTGCGTGAGGATGCCCTTGGACTTGAGCTCGCCCAGCTTCTCGAGCGTCGCCATCACCTCTTCGGGCTTGATGCCAACCGCCTGAGCCGCGCCCGCTGCCGCCGCAGTGGCCGCACCCGTGGCCTGCGCCGCGCCGCCCTGCAGGCCTTGCTGCAGGTTCTGCGCCAGCACCTGGCCCAGCGCCACGCCAGCGCCCAGGCCCATGGCGTCGCCGG
>CALMCS010000734.1 GCA_937862875.1 uncultured Comamonadaceae bacterium | reverse complement strand
GGGTGGCGTTTTCACGTCTGAAAACGCCGTGCTCTCTGAGCACTTGGAGGCATTTCAGGCTTTTTCAACCGGCAGCGTCGCTGCGCGCCAGGCGGTCAGGCCGCCAGCCAGGGCTTGGGCATTGTCATAGCCCAGCTTCTTGGCCACGCCGGTAGCGCGTTGGGCGCGAGCACCCTTGGCACAGACCAGAATGACCGGCAGGGCCTTGTTCTTGACCACTTGGGGCAAGCGCTCTTCCAGTTGTCCGAGGGGCACGTTCTTGGCACCCTTGACATGGCCTGCTGCGAACTCTTCTGGTTCGCAGACATCAATAACCACAGCTTTGTCGCGGTTGATCAGCTGAATGGCCTGGGCTGTCGAAAGCGACCCGGCGGTAGCTCCCTTGAGCATCGGGTACAGCAGCATCGTGCCCGAAACCAGCGCGATAACTAACAAATACCAGTTGTCTATGATGAATTTCACGAAGGTCTTTCTGATTGGCAAACTCTGCAATTTTAGAATGACAGGTTTTAGCCTGTTCACTTGAGGGGAACCCATGCACAAATTGGTCCTGATTCGCCACGGCGAATCTACTTGGAATCTTGAGAATCGTTTCACCGGCTGGACCGATGTGGACCTCACCGCCACTGGCGTGGAGCAGGCCAAGAATGCAGGTCGCCTGCTCAAGGCCGAAGGGTACGAGTTTGACCTCGCCTACACCAGCGTCCTGAAACGCGCCACCCGCACACTCTGGCACACCCTCGACGAGATGGATCGTACATGGGTGCCCGTCCAGCACACCTGGCGCCTGAACGAGCGCCACTACGGTGCTCTGCAGGGCCTGAACAAGGGCGACATGGCCAAGCAGTATGGCGATGCGCAGGTTCTGGTCTGGCGCCGCAGCTATGACACGCCACCACCAGCGCTGGAAGCGACCGACCCCCGCAGCGAGCGTGGCGACATCCGCTACGCCGGTCTGGACGCGAACGACGTGCCACTCACCGAATGCCTGAAGGACACCGTGGCCCGCGTGCTGCCGTTCTGGAATGAGTCGATTGCCCCGACGATTCGCTCGGGTAAGCGTGTGGTGATCGCCGCCCACGGCAACTCGATCCGCGCGCTGGTGAAGTATCTGGACGACATCTCCGAAAGCGACATCGTCGGCCTGAACATCCCCAACGGCATTCCGCTGGTGTATGAATTGGATGACAACCTGAAGCCGATTCGCCACTACTACCTGGGCGACGCCGAAGCCGCCGCCAAGGCCGCTGCCGCTGTGGCTTCCCAAGGCAAAGCCTGATTTTCTGCGCTTGTGCCGCGTATTTCGCGGTGCAAGCGCAAGTGAATTCACGGCCTCGGCGGAGAAATCCCCATGTCATGCGCCACAATGGTTACTTTTACAGGCTGTTGTGGGCGTGGGTTGTGGTTCTGAATTCAATCAGTCTGCAACACCGAATGCAATAAGTTGACAGGCACAGGAACCAAGGGCGCTGCCCGGGGTCAATACCGAACTAAGATGTATATTGTTCGGTTGAGGTGACAAATATATGGGCCAAAAACTCAAAATTGCAGGTTGGATTTCTATCGGCGTCTTCGCTGGTGCGCTCACCACGGTGTCTTTGCAGACCGTGGCTCGCAGCGGCATGGCTCCACTGCCTCTGGAAGAAATCCAGCAACTGTCGGCCGTTTTTGGTCTGATCAAGACTGACTATGTTGACCCGGTCAATGACCGAAAGCTGATCACCGATGCCATTTCCGGCATGGTGTCCAGTCTCGACCCCCATTCCCAGTACTTCGACAAGAAGTCCTTCAAGGAATTCCGCGAGGGAACCAGCGGCCGCTTCGTCGGCGTTGGCATCGAAATCACGCAGGAAGACGGGCTGATCAAGATTGTTTCGCCGATCGAGGGCTCGCCCGCCGATCGCGCCGGTCTCAAGACCAACGATCTGATCACCAAGATCGATGACGCAGCCGTCAAGGGCCTGTCGCTCAACGACTCCGTCAAGCGCATGCGCGGTGAACCGAACACCAAGGTCACGCTGACCATCCTGCGCAAGGATGAAAGCCGCACCTTCCCGGTCACGATCACCCGCGAAGAAATCAAGACCCAGTCGGTCAAGGCCAAGATGATTGAGCCGGGCTACGCATGGGTGCGTCTGTCGCAATTCCAGGAACGCACCGTGGACGATTTCGTCCGCAAGGTGCACGAGCTGTACAAGCAAGACCCGAACATGAAGGGCATGGTCCTCGACCTGCGCAACGATCCGGGCGGTCTGCTCGATGCCGCCGTGGCAATTTCCGCAGCCTTCCTGCCGGAAAACGTCACCGTGGTGACCACCAACGGCCAATTGGCCGAGAGCAAGTCGACCTTCAAGGCCAGCCCCGACGACTACGCCCGCCGTGGCTCGGACCCACTCAAGAGCCTGCCCGCAGCGCTCAAGAAGATTCCTTTGGTCGTGCTGGTCAACGAAGGCTCGGCATCCGCCAGCGAAATCGTGGCCGGTGCCCTGCAGGATCACAAGCGCGCGACCGTCATGGGCGCGCAGACCTTCGGCAAGGGCTCCGTGCAGACCGTGCGTCCGCTCGGCCCAGATACCGGCATCAAGCTGACCACCGCGCGTTACTACACGCCAAGTGGCCGTTCGATCCAGGCCAAGGGCATCGTGCCTGACGTGATGGTGGACGAAACCGCAGACGGCGACCTGTTCGCCTCCCTGCGCCCCCGCGAAGCCGATCTGGAGAAGCATCTCTCGAGCGGTCAGGGCGAGGAAGTCAAGGACGTGGCGCGCGAGAAGGCCCGTGAGGAAGCCCTCAAGCGCCTTGAGATCGATGCCAAGGACAAGGACAAGGCCAAGAAGGACAACAACAAGTTGCCCGAGTTTGGTTCGGACAAGGACTTCCAGCTGAACCAGGCGCTGAACCAGCTCAAGGGTCAGACCGTTCTGGTCAGCAAGACCAAGACCGAGCGTCCCGAAGTGAAGAAAGACGAGTGATGTGATGTGGCTGCGCCGAGAGCCGCTGAGGCTCCGGTCGCCACCCACACAGCTCCCAAAAGGCCGGTCTTGACCGGCCTTTTGCCTTTTTTCCTCTTCCATTTTTCATTTTTCATCATGGCAGTCCACGGCATATGAACGACGACCAACTCC
>CALMCS010000733.1 GCA_937862875.1 uncultured Comamonadaceae bacterium | reverse complement strand
GTTGATTCCGGGCATGCGCGAGGTCGGTGCGCGCACCACGATGAATCTCTGGGGCAACGTCTATCCGCGCGGCGGCTTCCTGCACCAGACCGACGACCACAAATCCGGGGCTGTGGTGGCCCAGCGCGCGGGCGATGTCGTCACGCGCCGCGGGCAGATCCACGTGTACCAGCCGCTGCTTGCCAACGCCCGCGACGGCTACTGGCCGGCCGGCGCGCTGATGGAGGGTGATGCCTCTACGGGCAAGTGGCAGGAGCTGACGCCGCGCCTGTCCAACACCTGCGTGGTGTTCCCGCACAGCGGCACGCTGACCCAGGCCCAACAAGGCGACTACGCCTGGGCGCTGTGGCGTCCCTATGCGTGCTGCGAACGCCGCGGTCAGGTGTTCCTGGGCAGCGTCGATTTCCTCTGAGGTGCCACGATGAAGCGTCCTGAACCGATGAACCTTTCCGCCAAGGCGTGCCGCCTGCTGCGCCCGAAGGCGCTGGCCGGCCCGCTCGCTCTGGTCTGCGGCCTGGCGTGGGCGCAGGTCGGATACCAGAACAGCGGCCCCGTCCTCGGCGATGACGTCATGTACTCGATCGGAGGCGGCAGCGCGGTGTCCATGGGCCGCGCGGCTGGCATGCGCTCCATCGGGGTCGGCTTGGGGTGGAACAGCAACCTGATCTGCGGCGACATGAGCATCCAGACCACGCTGCGCAACCAGCTCAACGGCGTCACCAACGGCTTTCAGCAGATCATGAGCAACGTGATCCAGAGCGCCACCAGCGCGGTGGCATCGCTGCCTGCGCTGATCATCCAGCGCGCCGATCCCGGCCTGTACAACCTGCTGACCAACGGCGTGCTGCAGGCGCGCCTGGATTTCGACCGCTCCAAGCTGACCTGCCGTGCCATGGCCGAGAAGATGGCCGACACGGCGGGCGGACAACTCGGCTGGAGCCAGATGGCCGAAGGCATGGCACTGCGCGATGCGGTGTCGAGCACGGATGCCGTGTCGGCAATTGAACAGGCGGAGACGCGCCGCGGCAACGACGGCGTGCCTTGGGTGGGTGGTAGCAATGCGGGCGGCGCAGGCCAGTCGGCCATCCGCGTGGTCGGCGACGTCACCCGCGCAGGCTACAACCTGGTCAACGGCCGCAGCGTGACCGACACATCGTCCATCGCTGCCGCCAGTTGCGCGAGTCTGTCTTGCCAGACCTGGACCTCGCCACAGCAGGCGACCGAATGGGCCACACGGGTTCTCGGCGAACAGGTGCAGCGCACTTGCGATGCCTGCACCAAGACCGAAACGGTGCCCGGCGTCGGGCTGACGCCGCTGATCCAGGAGGAGTACGAGGCAAAGCTGGAAGCCTTGCAGGAACTGGTCTCGGGAACGCGCAACACCACCTTCGAGAACCTGCGTGCGGCTGGCAGCACCTCGCTGCCCATCACACGCGGCGTCATCGAGGCGCTGCGCGACGAGCCGGATCAAGACCTGCTGGCGCGGCGCCTGGCCTCGGAGGTCGCGCTGGCGTCGGTGCTGGAGAAGGCATTGCTGCTCCAGCGCACCCTGCTGACCGGCAAGAAGGAGCCCAACGTCGCGGCGAACCAGTTGGCGGTCGAGGCCGTGAACCACGAGAGCGACACGCTCGACCGGGAGATCCGCAACCTCAAGACCGAACTTGAACTGCGGCGCGAGCTGGCGAATAACTCGCCGATGGCAATCATCCAGCGCCATGGCACGCGCGCGGCAGGCTCGCGCGGCATCTATGAGGGCGATCCGGTGCCCGACCGCCTCGACCAGTTGCAGAAGGGCAATCCGGGAGGCCGGCCATGAGCGCGGAGCGCATGGCCTGGCGCCCCTTGCGCTGGCTCATCAGCCGGCGTGCGGCGAAAGCACTGCTGTGGGCGGCCGTGATCGTCGCCGCTGCGGTGGGCGCCAACATCGCCGGCATCTATCTCGTTGGCAGCGTGGCCGGCTGGGAGCGGTGGCTCGCGGCCGCATCGGGCTACTTCTTCGTGTGGCGGTTGTTCCTGTACGGGGCGACGGCCTGCGGCTGGGTCTGGATGCGGCGGCGGCTGCTGGCGCGCGAGGACAGCACGCTGGCCCGACGCCGGCTGATTCGCGCTGAGGTCGCCGGCATTGTTGCCATCGTGGCGCTGGAAGCCAGCCTGTTGATGCAGGCCGCTTGAGGGGATCGAGGCCATGACGCTTTTCACGACCGACTACCTGGAGTACTACCTCACCCTCGTGTCCTGGA
>CALMCS010000732.1 GCA_937862875.1 uncultured Comamonadaceae bacterium | reverse complement strand
CAAGAGGCTGCGCTCTCGCCAAGCCTTTCGATCTCCTACTTCCATCGAGACGGTGTGAACCGCCCCGGGTTTTGAGGAGGCTCTTATCTCTGAGAGGATTGAGCCATGAACAAGAAGTCGAACCAGTTTTCACCTGAGGTCCGCGAACGCGCTGTTCGCATGGTGCGTGAGCACCGGGGCGAGTACCCCTCGCTTTGGGCTGCCATCGAATCCATCGCCCCCAAGATCGGCTGCGTGCCCCAGACCCTCAACGAATGGGTCAAACGCGACCAGATCGATACCGGTGTGCGCGACGGCATCACGACATCCGAGCGTGAACAGATGAAGGCCCTGGAGCGCGAGGTCAAAGAGCTGCGCAAAGCCAACGAGATCTTGAAGCTGGCCAGCGCGTTTTTCGCCCAGGCGGAGCTCGACCGCCGTCTGAAGTCCTGAACGATTTCGTCGATCAGTATCGACAGGCCTACGGGGTCGAGTCGATCTGCAAAGTGCTGCAGATCGCCCCGTCTGGCTATTGGCGTCACGCCGCTTACCAGCGCAATCCCCAACTGCGCTGCGCACGCGCCCAGCGTGACGACACCTTGGCGCCACACATTGAGCGCGTGTGGCAGGCCAACATGCGGGTCTATGGTGCCGACAAGGTCTGGAAACAGATTAACCGGGAGGGGCTGTCGATTGCCCGTTGCACTGTCGAGCGCTTGATGAAGCGCCTGGGCTTGCAGGGTGTGCGCCGAGGCAAGGTTGTGCGCACCACCATCCGCGACATAAAGGCACCGTGCCCGCTGGACCGGGTCAACCGGCAGTTCAAGGCCGAGCGGCCCAACCAACTGTGGGTGTCGGACTTCACATACGTCTCGACCTGGCAGGGCTGGCTGTACGTGGCCTTCGTGATCGATGTGTACGCCAGGCGCATCGTGGGCTGGCGGGTCAGCACCTCCATGCACACGGACTTTGTTCTGGATGCCCTGGAGCAGGCGCTGTATGCCAGACAACCCGAGCGTGATGGCGAATTGATCCACCATTCCGACAGGGGGTCGCAATACGTGTCAATCCGCTACAGCGAACGGCTCGCAGAAGCTGGCATTGAGCCCTCTGTGGGCAGCAAGGGCGACAGCTATGACAACGCTTTGGCTGAGACGATCAACGGCCTGTACAAGGCCGAGGTGATTCATCGCCGGTCATGGCCAACACGTGAATCGGTGGAACTGGCGACGCTGCAATGGGTGTCCTGGTTCAACCATCACCGGCTGCTCGGACCCATCGGATACATCACGCCCGCAGAAGCTGAGGCAAACTACTATCGGCAACTCGCCAATCAGGCCACCGCGTTGGCGGCCTGACTTAAACCAACCGGCCTCCACGAAAGCCGGGGCGGTTCAGGATGCCCTACACCTCCTTCGACGTGAGGGACTACGAGGGAGCCCTCGGGGACACCGCTGACGATGCAACTCTGGTCGAGCTGTTCAAGTTGCTTTCGCCTGAGCACGTCCTAAAGCTTCCCTTCAGCAATGACAGCAACAGCCTGGACAAGGGCTTTTACACCGAGCTGCAGCACATCATCGGGCTCAAAGAGACCTTGAAGGGCGGCAAGCCACTCATCGTGCGAAAGGATGAGGCAGAACGAGATCCCGGATCCTTGATCGAGAACGCCATCGTTCAGATCGACTCGCTCGACAAGATGGATCGTCTGAAATCTCCTCGGTCCTTCGGTAAGAATCGCGAGGAGCAGATCTTCAATGTCGCGGTCGAACTGGCCATAACTTGGATCAACCGGATCCTGTTCTTGAAGCTGCTTGAAGCCCAGCTTCTTGCCTTTCACAAGGCAGATGCCAAGTATCGATTCATGATGACTTCCAAGTTGTGTACCTTCGCCGACTTGGACGAATTGTTCTTCCAGGTTCTCGCGCGACGTCCCGACGAGCGCTCGGTTGCGGTTGCGACCAAGTTCCCCGGGGTACCGTACCTGAACAGTAGCCTGTTCGAACCTTCGGAACTTGAGCACCAGACGCTCACCGTGAGCGCGCTAGCCGACGGCAAGACCATCGGGGTGCTGCGTAGCACTGTCCTGAAGGCGGCGGACGGAGAGCGGGTCACGGGCGAAGTGCCGGCGCTTGCATACACGCTGGACTTCCTGAGTGCCTTCAACTTCGCTGCGGACACTGCTGGGCAAGTCCAGGATGACGAAAAGCGCTTGATCAATGCATCGGTGCTCGGCCTGATCTTCGAGAAGATCAATGGCTATCGCGACGGCGCATTCTTCACGCCGGGCTATGTGACCATGCGCATGGCGAATACGGTGGTGCGGCGCGCCATCGTCCAGAAGTTCAACGCCCAGAAGGGCTGGACGTGTGCCTCGATCGAGGATGTCTACGGCAATCTAGAGCTCAAGGATAGAGCCGAAGCCAATGCCATCGTGAACAGTCTTCGCGTCTGCGATCCGGCTGTGGGGTCAGGACACTTTCTCGTGTCCGTGCTCAATGAAATTCTTGCGGTCAAGAGTGAGCTGCGTATCCTCAGTGACCGTTCAGGTGCCCGGCTGAAGGAATACACCTTCGAAGTGATCGACGACGAACTCGTTGTGAGCGATGAAGACGGCCGCATTCACGAGTACAGGCCTGGCGCCAAAGAGAGCCAGCGAGTACAGGAAGCACTCTTTGAGGAAAAGCAGCTCATCATCGAGAACTGCCTCTTCGGCGTTGACATCAATTCCAACTCAGTCAAGATCTGCAGATTGCGGCTATGGATCGAGCTGCTGAAAAATGCCTATTACGACGCCAAGACGGGCTTCCTCGAGACCCTGCCGAACATCGACATCAACATCAAACACGGCAACTCCGTCGTCAGCCGATTTCCCATAGATGAAG
>CALMCS010000731.1 GCA_937862875.1 uncultured Comamonadaceae bacterium | reverse complement strand
AGGTAACCGCGGTCGAACTGCATGCCTTCAACGACGTCGAGTTCGTTGTCCAGGCTCTTGCCGTCTTCAACAGTGATAACGCCTTCCTTGCCGACCTTGTCCATCGCGTCAGCGATGATCTTGCCCACGGATTCGTCGGAGTTGGCCGAAATGGAACCAACTTGAGCGATTTCCTTGGAAGTCGTGGTGGCCTTGGATTGCTTCTTCAGCTGGTCAACCAGGGCAATAACAGCCTTGTCGATACCGCGCTTCAGGTCCATTGGGTTCAGACCAGCGGCGACGTACTTGGAGCCTTCGCGAACGATGGCTTGAGCCAGCACGGTAGCGGTAGTTGTACCGTCACCAGCGATGTCGTTGGTCTTGGAGGCCACTTCCTTCACGAGCTGAGCGCCCATGTTCTGCAGCTTGTCCTTGAGTTCGATTTCCTTGGCCACGGACACACCGTCCTTGGTCACGGTAGGGGCGCCGAACGAGCGCTCCAGAACCACGTTACGACCCTTTGGGCCCAGTGTCACCTTGACTGCGTTAGCCAGGATGTTCACGCCTTCAACCATACGAGCGCGGGCTTCGCCGCCGAAAACTACGTCTTTTGCTGCCATTTGAGGCTCCTAAAGAATTTGGTTTGAATACTTGGATTCAATGAAAGAAAGAGTGGCCCGCTATGCAGCAAGGGCCAAAAAGCGCTTTTTTAAAAAGGCTTTTTTCTTTTACTTCTCGACGACTGCGAACAGGTCGTCTTCCTTCATGACGAGCAACTCGTCGCCATCGACCTTGACGGTCTGGCCAGAGTACTTGCCGAACAGAACGCGGTCACCGACCTTCACGTTCAGAGCGATCAGAGCGCCCTTGTCGTCACGCTTGCCGGGGCCGACAGCGACGATTTCGCCTTGGTCTGGCTTCTCAGCGGCGCTATCAGGGATCACGATGCCCGAAGCAGTCTTGGTTTCTTGTTCGAGACGCTTAACGATCACGCGATCGTGCAGGGGACGCAAATTCATACCTACTCCTAATTTATCTATCAACTGGATTGAAAAAGAGTCGACCGATCCGGAAGAAACAGATCGATCTGGAAACTTTGTGCCGCTCGGGTTCTTCTACCTTCAGCGATGAACGTTGTTAGCACTCAAGGGCAACGAGTGCTAATAATAAGGCAATTCTCTGGCTTTTCAAGAGGCCCTCTTGTAGGAAAGGGTCACAACGGGTGTTTCACCACCGGTTTCAAGGGGAAACCCCCGGCTGCCAAATGCGTAGCCAGAGTGGCTTCCTTGAGTGACAGGCGTGTGTCGAATGCCGAACGGGAGGGCCGGATGCGAATTTTCGGAAAGTGAGCAAATCCGGTCAGCGGGTGTCCGTTCACCCGACTACTGACCCGCGAAGCCCGAAAAGACGAATTCAAGGGGCAAAATCCCTGCCTACACAGAACAGAACACCTATTGCGCGCCCCGGCCCTGCCGCCTGCGCGCGCAAATTTTCCCCGAGCAATGCGAATTCTTCACACTTCCGACTGGCATCTGGGCCAGAACTTCATGGGCAAGAGCCGCCAGGCCGAGCACGCGGCGCTGATCGACTGGCTGCTGGCGCAGGTGCAGCAACACGCGATCGACGCCGTGTTGATCGCCGGCGACATTTTCGACACCGGCACTCCGCCCAGCTACGCGCGGGAGTTGTACAGCACCCTGGTGGTGCGCCTGCACGCGGCGGGTACTGGTCTGCTGCTGCTCGGCGGAAACCATGATTCGGTGGCCACGCTGCGCGAGAGCAGTGCGCTCATCGAACTGCTGTCGGCGCGCGTGGTGCCGTCGATTCAAACGCCCGCAGAGCAATTGCGCGTCTTGCCCTTGCGTGGGACTTCGCAGCCTGGCTGCATCGTGTGTGCCGTGCCGTTCATCCGTGCGCGCGATGTGGTGAAGACGGAGTTTGGCCAAAGTGCCGAAGACCGCCAGCTGCAACTTCTGGGTGCCATCAAGGCGTATTACCACGCCACGTTTGACGCGGCCTGCGCGTTGCAAACCCAATTGCAGAAGGAGACCGGTCGCCGTGTGCCGATTCTGGGCACCGGCCACCTCACCACCGTGGGCGCCAGCTCCTCGGAATCGGTGCGCGAAATCTACGTGGGCACGCTGGACGCGTTTCCCACTTCGGAGTTTCCGCCGCTCGATTACCTCGCGCTCGGCCATATTCACAAGCCGCAGAAGGTGGGGGGCAAGGAACATATTCGTTACTCCGGCTCGCCGATCTATTTGAGTTTTGATGAAACCAGTCAGACCAAGCAGATGCTGCTGGTCGATTTGAACGAGACCGGCCTGCAGAGCGTCACCGAATTGGAAATCCCAACCTTTCAACGGCTGATGACATTGCGAGGTGATATTGAAACGCTGGAAACGCAGCTGCCCATCATCACCTCCGAAACACCGGCGGGCCACACCGTCTGGATGGAAATCACCGTCGCCACCGACGACTATCTGCCGGATCTGCCGGCGCGCATCCAATCGATGACCGAAGGTTTGCCGGTGGAAGTGCTGCGCATTCGCCGCGATCGCGGACAAGCGGTGGCGCAGTTGTTTGACGGCAGCGGTGCGACGCTCGATGAGCTCGATCCGCACGATGTGTTTGCGCGCCGACTGGCGCAAGAGACCGATATGCAGGAGGGGATGCGTGAATCGCTCACGACGCGCTATCGCCAGATGGTGACGACACCGACGGAGGGCGAGCAATGAAAATCCGCCGCCTCAAACTCAAGAACCTCAACTCGCTCAAGGGTGAGTTCGACATCGACTTCACCAAGCCACCGTTCTCGGAAAGCAATCTGTTTGCGATCACCGGGCCGACTGGTGCGGGCAAATCCACCTTGCTGGATGCGATCTGCCTGGCGCTGTACCACCAGACGCCGCGTCTGAACACGATCTCCGCGTCGGTCAACGACATCATGACGCGGCACACCGCCGAGTGCAGTGCCGAACTGGAGTTTGAAGTGCGCGGCGAAATCTACCGCGCCCTGTGGAGCCAGCGCCGCGCGCGCGACAAGGTCGACGGTGCGCTGCAGCAGCCGCGGGTCGAACTGGCCAAGGGTGATGGCACGATCATCACCACGCACATCAACGAGAAAATCAAGCGCGTCACTGAAATCACGCGCCTCGATTTCCCGCGCTTCACGCGCTCGATGCTGCTCGCGCAGGGCGGCTTTGCGGCGTTTCTGAATGCCAGCGCCAACGAGCGCGCCGAGCTGTTGGAAGAGCTCACGGGGACGGAAATCTACAGCGAGATTTCGATGCGCGTGTTCACCCGCGCACGCGAAGAGCGAGACGCTCTGGCGCTCATGCAATCGCGCGCCAATGGCATGGAGCTGTTGAGCGACGACCAGCGCGCAACTCTGCAGACGGAAATCACCGGACTCGAATCGCAGCAACAACAGTTGGTGGCCGAAAAGCGCACGGTGGGCGAACACCACCAGTGGCGCGTAGAGCTCGCCAACACGGCCACCGCGGCCGAGAGCGCGCAGCAGCGATTGACCCAGGCCGACGCGGCGCTGGAGGCGGCCGCGCCAGAGATCGCCAAGCTGGAGGCCAGCGAGCCGGCACAGGCGCTGCAGGCGTTTCATGCGGCGCGCCAAACGGCGAGCGCGGCCTGCGTTTCGACAGAAAACCAGCTCAACACGCGCCAGGATGAACAGCGCAAGAAGACCGTGGAATGGGTGCGCGAACATGCCCATGCGCAATCGTTGGCTGCGCAGGTCGACGCGCAGGCTGGGGCCCATCTTCTCGCCTTTGAAAACGAACAACGCACGCTGAACGACTGGCGCGCAAAGCATGCGCATTTTGCGCAATTGAGCGAGCACCACGGCGTGTGGCGCGAGCAGTTCGTGCAGCGTTTTCGGTCGCAAAAAGACATTCAGGCGAAGCAGGCCGCGGCTGCGGAAATCGCTGTCAATCTGAAGACCGCGCAGGCACAGCTCGCCGCGCAGTCGACCGCGGCAGACGCGGCGCGTGCGGCCAAGTCGCAGGCCGATCAACAGCTGCTTCAGCTGCAAACCACGCAGTCCGAATTGCTCGGCACGCTCGACATGAAGGCGCTGCGCGAGCAATGCAAACAGGCCGAGCACCAACTCGACACGACGCGCAAGCTCGGAGACTTGGCGGCAAGCCAGCGCGAGATCGCCAAGGAGCGCGGCACCCTGCGTGCGACCCGCATCGAGCTGGCCGCCAACCTCGCCAAGGCCGAGCCAGAAATCGCGCGACTGCAGCAACTGCAAGCGCAGCTCACCTCGCAATCCGCGGACAAGCAATTGCTGCTCGAACAAGAGCAAGTGATTCGCAGCCTCGCCGAGCATCGCGACAGTCTGAAGCCGGGCGAGGCCTGTCCCCTGTGCGGCTCGAACGAGCACCCCGCGATTGCGCAATACCGCGCGCTGGACACCTCCGCCACGCAGAACGCGTTGCGCGAACTCAAGGCCACGCTGCAGCAAACCGAGCAGCAGTTGCTGCAATCGACGAGCGATCTGTCCGGCATGCAGGCCAGCGGGAAGCAATACGCGGCGCGTCATCTGCAATTGGTGGCCGACGCCCAGAAGTACCAACAGTCCTGGGACGATCTGCGCGCGGCATTGCCATCGCAGCAAGCCATCGGCAGCGACGATTGGCAAAGTCCGCAAACGCTGGAATCGGCGCAGGTGCATGCCGAGCAGGGCGCATCGGTGCTGCAGCAACAACTGCGCGCCGCCGAAGATGTCGAGCAACATCTGAACGCCGCACGCAGCCAACAGACCGAGCTACTTGCGCAACTGCAATCCACGCGCGAAAGCCAAATGCAGCTCGCGCAGGCTGCGGAGAGCCTGACGGTGCGCCAGCAAGACAACCAGGCCGCATTGGAATCGGTACTCAGTCATCTCGACGAGATCGAATCCCATCTGCTCGCCGCCATCCGCGAAGCAGGCTTCTCGCACAACGAACCGCTGCCCGACGACGTCGCCGCATGGCTTGGCGAGCGCGAGGCCGAGCGCGTCGAATGGAGCAGGGCGCAAGAACGATTACAGGCGCTGGACCGCGAACTGGTGGTGCAACGCGTGGAATGCGTCCGCGTCGCGCAGCAGTTGGCGCAGTGGCGCAAACGCTTTGCGGACCTGGGCGCCACCGATGTCGCGCCGCCAGCGGAACTCGAGATCGACCCGGCCAATGCGCTGACCGATTGCGCGGCCCGCATCGCGGCACTGACCGAGAAGCTCAACCAACTGCAAGGCGGCATCGCACAACTCCAAACCTCCTTGGAGCAAAGTCACGCACAACTCCAAACGGCAGACGCCCACTGGCAGACCCATCTGCAGGCCAGCCCGTTCGAGTCCGAAACCGCCTACCTCGCGGCCTTGATGGAGCCCGCCGAGCGCAAACGACTGCAGCAGCTTTTGAAGCAATGCGAACAGGAGCAAAAGGTAGCGACGGAACTGCTGCGCGCCGAAGTCGCCAAGCAACAGCAATTGCAGGCCCGCGAGTTGACCACAGCCTCATTGGACGAGCTGGCACAACGCGTGAACGAGCTGGAAGCCGCGAGTAGCCAGTTCAGCGAACAACTGGGCTCCAAACGCACGCAGTTGGACAGCGACAGGCAACTGCGCGAAAGCCAGCGCGACCTGGTCGCCAAGATCGAAGAGCAGGCCAAGGAGTGCGAACTCTGGCAGCGCCTCGACGCGCTGATCGGTTCATCCAAGGGCGACAAATACCGCAAATTCGCCCAGGGATTGACGCTGGACCATCTGCTGACCCTGGCCAACCGCCAACTGGCGCGACTGCATGGCCGCTATGTGCTGCGCCGCAGAAACACCGGCGAACTGGAGCTGGAGATCGTCGACCAATGGCAGGCCGACGTCGCCCGCGACACCCGCACCCTGTCGGGCGGCGAAAGCTTCCTGGTGAGTCTGGCGCTGGCCTTGGCATTGTCCGATCTGGTCAGCCAGAAGACATCGATTGACTCGCTCTTCCTCGACGAAGGCTTCGGCACGCTGGATGCCGAGACGCTGGATGTGGCGCTCAATGCTCTGGATACCTTGAACGCGACGGGAAAGATGGTCGGCATCATCAGTCACGTGGAAGGACTGAAGGAACGGATATCCACACAGATCCGCGTGGAAAAAAGCGCGGGCGTTGGATATTCGAAATTGGTCATTTGAAACCGCGAAACGTCAATCCGGCGAGTGAATAAGCAGTTTGTTTTAATTCTCGCGATATTGTTACTGGAGTCCCCGCCCGGTTCTTGCAAAGCCGACGGGACTCCACGCGCCACCCCTCTTGGTGAGAAACGCAATATGGCAAACGCACTCAGCCCATCGCAGCAATCACATCAAAAATGTTTGTATTTCGTTACAAATGTCAATGAATCATGGCCGGTAACGTCAATTAGTCTGAGCCAACCCGGGGTTGCGGATCCGTTTTTACTTTATAGAGTGGCGAGCACCTACAATAGCGGGATAAATCCACCTCCCCTGAGGGAACTATAGGGGACGCATTCAGGGGCCGCACCAAATTCAGTCTTTGTGCCAAGTCGCTTCGTCGAGAACAGGCCATCGCAGAGAAATTGCTGCAGCGCGCTGACTCGAACCGACACTGACATGGCTTCACTGCAAACCACCACCGCGCTGCTCGGCGTGGGACTGGCGATTCTGATCCTGTATCTGATTCGCCGTGACCACCTCTATTTAATGCACGGCCTGTTCTGGGTCGTGGTAGCTGCGGCCGCCGCCACTCTGGGCGCATGGCCAGGTCTGGTCGACCGCATTGCCTACGCGGTAGGCATCTCCTACCCACCCGCACTCCTGTTACTTTTTGCCTGCATCGTATTGTTCATCAAGGCGCTGCACGCAGACATGGTGAATACGCGCATCGAGCGAGATGTGCGACGTTTGAATCAACGACTGGCGATGCTGGAAACGGACATGGAAAGCCTGCCGCGACAGGTGGGCTCGACACAAGTTGAGGCGCATTCGTTCCATGACTGAGTCGCCGTTGCTTCCGGTTGTTCTGTGCGGCGGCTCAGGCACGCGCCTGTGGCCCTTGTCTCGAGGGGATCACCCCAAACAATTTCATTCGCTTTTGAGTTCTTCCAGCCTCTTGCAAGATACGCTGGGACGTATGGAGCACATGGACGAGGCTCGATGTGCGATCGCCCCTGCGATCCTTGTGTGCTATGTCGAACGCCGTTTCCTTGTGGCCAGTCAGCTGCAACAAATGGGCGTGACCGACGCCAAGATTCTTCTTGAGCCTCAAGGGCGCAATACTGCACCTGCGTTGACTATTGCCGCACTGCTGACGTATTCCAGCGGGTTGGATCCGGTACTCGTAGTGATGCCTGCCGATCACGCGATAGCCGATACGACGGCCTTTCACACCGCCTTGGCGACCGCCTACCAAAGCGCCTTGTTGGGGAGTTTGGTCGTACTTGGCGTGCCTCCAACCAGGCCTGAAACAGGGTATGGCTATATCCACTGCGGTGCTGCCAACACGACGGGAACGTT
>CALMCS010000730.1 GCA_937862875.1 uncultured Comamonadaceae bacterium | reverse complement strand
ACCACTTCACGCGTGAAGAGCAGGACGCGTTCGCCATCGCCAGCGTGCAGCGCGCACAGGCCGCCACCGAAAGCGGTGCCTTCAAGGCCGAGATCACGCCCGTCACTGTGAAAACCCGCAAGGGCGAAGTCACCGTGAGCATCGACGAAGGCCCGGCCAAGGCCAAGCTCGACAAGATCACCAGCCTGCGTCCCGCGTTCAAGAAGGACGGCACGATCACTGCCGCTTCGAGCTCCAGCATCAACGACGGCGCAGCCGCCATGGTGCTGATGCGCGAATCCACCGCCAAGGCCCTGGGATGCAAGCCACTCGCCCGCATCGTCGCGCACGGCACGCACGCGCAGGCTCCTGAATGGTTCACGACCGCCCCGGTCGGTGCAACCCAGAAGGCGCTGAAGAAGGCCGGCTGGACGGTGGAAGACGTCGACCTGTGGGAAGTGAACGAGGCCTTTGCCGTCGTGCCCATGGCCTTGATGAAGGAACTCAACGTGCCGCACGAAAAGGTCAACGTGAACGGCGGCGCCTGCGCCCTCGGCCACCCCATCGGTGCGAGCGGCGCGCGCATTATCGTGACGCTGATTCACGCGCTGCAGACACGCGGCAAGAAGAAGGGCCTGGCCACGCTGTGCATCGGCGGCGGTGAAGGCACCGCGATGGCGATCGAACTGGTCTGATCGACCGCTTTGGCTGCATGAAGCGAAGGGTTGCCCGAACACCGGCTCCCTTTGCTTTACATTGATGCCTATGCATCAAGGCCGTGCGAATCCTTGCGCGGCCCACCCATTCAGCAGGAGCCCAGCATGAGCAGCAGCAGCGAAGACATTCAATACGAAGACGAACAACCCAGCGCCGCGCCGCTCAGTGCCGAGCAGGTGGCCTCGTTCTGGCGTGATTTTTCTGCTCGGCTGAGCGCGCTGGAAAAGCTGGACGCACGCGAATTCGTGGAGCAGGCACATGAAGTGCTGGCCCCCTACACCACCGAACTGGCGCTCGAGCTGGAAGGCAATCCGGGTGAGAAGGGCACGCGCCTCGTCGTCACCGCGCATGGCAACATTGCCCAGTTCGAGAACGTGCAGACGCTGGTGCGCGGCGCGCCGCGATTCGAGAATTACGAAGTGCGCGGTTTTCGCAGCCGCACGCTCGGCGCGGACTTCGCGATGAACATGAACGGCTTCTCGCTGTCGTGCTCGGATGTGCTGGTGGCGCATTACGACGCGGGCGGGATTGTGGGCCTGGAGCTGTCGTTCGAAAAAATCATTCCCGAGGACATGGTGGAGCATGCGCGCCACATGGCCTTCATCATGCTCGACCATGTGCTGGGCGAGTGGGACTTTTCGGTGCGCGTCGGCCCGGTCGAATTTGTCGATGGATTTTCGGACGAGGTGGAAGGTGCGGAGCCGCTGTCGGTGTTCCCTCCCATCTTTGATGCCTTTCAGCGCGAGAGCCTGGGCCGCACGTACGAATTCCCGCGTGACGACGACGATGGCTGGATCTCCCTCGAAGTGCGTCCGCGCGAGGCCGATGACGATGCACCGCCCGATATTCTCTCGTTCCACGACGGTGCCCATTCGCTCGCAACGCGTGCCGATCTTGCACACTTTCTGAGCTGGACCTTTCCCTTCGACAGCCAGGAAAGCCTGGACGCCGTGCGCGATGCACAGGACGCGCTCGAGGCCGAGCTGGAGCGTCAGCAACGCGGCATTCTGGTGTTCTCGCGCGTGGAGAGCATGACCTCGCGCACCTCCGCCTACTACGTGGAAGACGTGGACTACGCCCTGCAGTTGGCCAAGCAATTTGGCACGCAGCATGTGCCCGGCGTGAAGGGCGAGCTGCACGTCGAGTATGACCCCTCATGGCGCGAGTTTCTGGGCCTCTACGGTGCCATTCACGCGAGCCGCAAGGCGGACGAAGGAGGCGATGAATGATCACTTCACTGGAGCAGTTGCGCACGCTCTACGCACAACCCGCCGAACGCGCGGTGCGCAAGCAGCTCGATCATCTCGATGCCTACTGCCAGCGCATCATCGCGTTGTCACCGATGTGTGTGATCTCCACGGCGGGCGAGAGCGGAGCCATGCTCGATGCCTCGCCGCGCGGCGGGCCCAAGGGCTTCGTCCAATGCGCGGATGCCAAACACCTGTTGCTGCCCGATGCCGGCGGCAACAACCGACTGGACTCGCTCACCAACCTGATTCGCGACCCGCGCATCGCCCTGCTGTTCTTCGTTCCGGGTGTGGATGAAACGCTGCGCGTGAACGGCACGGCGCGTCTGCGTGACGAGCCCGAGTTCATTCAGCAATTCGAGGGCGAGCGCCAGTTGCCGAAACTGGTGATCGAGGTCGAGGTCACCGAGGCGTATCTGCATTGCGCCAAGGCGTTGATGCGCTCGAAGTTCTGGGCGCAGGAAACGCAGATCGAACGCAGCGCGCTGCCGTCGCTCAACCAGATCATCCACGCGCAAATGGGGCTCGCCACCGAGCCGGAAGCGCAGGCCGACATGGTGCAGCGCTACCAGAAGCAGATTACCGACGAACAGGGAGTGCGCTGATCATGTCTTTGCAAACCGTTCTGGTGATCGGCGCGTCGCGCGGCATCGGCTTTGAATTGGTGCGCCAATACCGCGAAGCGGGCTGGCGCGTGATCGCCACCGTGCGCGACGAGGCCGCACGCGAGCGGGTGCTCGAACAGGGTGCCGAGGTGCACTTGATCGACGTCGCCAAGCCCGCGAGCGTCAGCGGATTGGCGTGGTTGCTCGATGGTGTGCGGATCGACGTGGCACTCTATGTGGCCGGTGTGATCCGTCGCCCGGGCGCACTCACGCCGCCCACGCAGGAAGATTTCGACGCGGTCATGCACACCAACGTGCTCGGCGCGATGCAGGTGATTCCGCAGGTCGCGCCGATCGTGGAGGAAGCGGGCGGCGTGTTCGCTTTCTTCTCGTCGTCGATGTCGCAGATCGGCAGCGTGGACGACAGCAGCTCCTGGATCTACCGCACCAGCAAGGCCGCGCTCAACATGGCGGTGGCGGCGGCGCAGCTGGACTACCCCAACGCCACGCTCATCACCATCGACCCGGGTTGGGTGCAGACCGACATGGGCGGCGCGCAAGCGCCCGTGACGATCGAAGACAGCGCGAGCGGAATCCGCAGCGTGCTGGCCTCCCTCACGCCCGAAGACAAGGGCCAGCTGCTGCACTACGACGGTCGTCGTGCCGCGCACTGGTAGAGACAAAGACACCACCCCACACGCCTACCTAACAACCAACCAACCACCGCTTCGAACACGCGAACGAAATAACAGAGAGACGAAAAGACATGTTGCTCACAGACGACCAGGAAATGATCCGCGACGCGGTGCGCCAGTTTGCCCAGGAACAGATCTGGCCCAACGCCGCGAAATGGGACAAGGAGCACCACTTCCCACGCGACGTGCACCAGGGTCTGGCGCAGCTCGGCGCCTACGGCATCTGTGTTCCGGAAGAGCATGGCGGTGCGGGCATGAACTATCTCTCGCTGGCCTTGGTGCTCGAAGAAATCGCGGCGGGCGATGGCGGCACGAGCACGGTGATCAGCGTCACCAATTGCCCGGTCAACGCCATCCTGATGAAGTACGGCAACGCCGCGCAGAAGAAGCAATGGCTCGAACCACTCGCTCGCGGCGAGATGCTTGGCGCGTTCTGCTTGACCGAGCCGCATGTGGGCTCCGATGCCTCGTCGCTGCGCACCACGGCGGTCAAGCAGGGCGATGAGTACGTGATCAATGGCGTGAAGCAGTTCATCACCAGCGGCAAGAACGGCCATGTCGCGATCGTGGTCGCGGTGACCGACAAGGGCGCGGGCAAGAAGGGCATGAGCGCATTCCTCGTGCCCACCAATGCGCCGGGTTATGTCGTGGCGCGGCTCGAAGACAAGCTCGGTCAGCACTCGAGCGACACCGCGCAAATCAATTTCGACGACTGCCGCATCCCCGCAGAAAACCTGATCGGCTCCGAGGGTGAGGGCTACAAGATCGCGCTCGGCGGTCTGGAAGGCGGCCGCATCGGCATCGCCGCGCAAAGCGTGGGCATGGCGCGCTCGGCGTTTGAATTCGCGCTCCAATACAGCAAGGAACGCGAGAGCTTTGGCGTGCCGATCTTCAATCATCAGGCGGTGGGTTTTCGTCTGGCCGATTGCGCGGTGCAGATCGAAGCGGCGCGCCAGCTCATCTGGCATGCGGCATCGCTGCGCGACGGGGGTCGCCCGTGTCTGAAGGAAGCGGCGATGGCCAAACCGTTCGCGAGCGAGATGGCGGAGCGCGTGTGCAGCGCGGCCAGTCAACCGCTTGGAGGTTATGGCGTGGTGAGTGATTTCCCGGTCGAACGCATCTACCGCGACGTGCGGGTGTGCCAGATCTATGAGGGCACGAGCGACGTGCAGAAGATCATCATTCAGCGCGCGCTGGCGTGATTCGGCAGGGGTGTTTCGGCACCCCATTCGGCCCCGGGCTAACTGGGGTTCTAGAGCGTCAAAGCGCCTGCAGACAGCCATTGCGGCGCTGAAGCACCGCGGAAATAGCGCGCCCCGGCTTCGCCCAGCAGATGGCAGCTCGCGCCGCTGAGGCGCAGTCCCGTACCTTCGGGAAGACCCAGCAACGGCATATCGGGTTGCATGGTTACGTATTCTCGAAGACGTTGTTCGCGCGTTTCGCCGCGATGGCCGGCGGGGTGCGCGTCGGTGTAGTGCGCATTGATCTGAAACGGTACCAACCCCATGGCATCCAGACCGTTGGGGTCGACGATGGGCATGTCGTTGGTCGTGCAGATCGTGGGGCAGGCCACGTTGGAACCGGCGCTCCAGCCCATGTAGGAAGCTTCGCCCGACTGCACGCGTTCGCGGATCGCCGCCAGCAGACCGGTGCGTTTCATCTCGCGCAGCAAGGCAAAGGTATTGCCACCGCCCACCAGCACATGGCGCGCGTTGCGCACCGCAGCCACCGGATCGGCGATGCGGTGCACCGAGCGCACGCGCAGACCTGCGGGAATCAATGCCTCTGCGACCAGCGATTCGTACTCGTCCCAGGTGCGGGTCACGCCGGCAAAGGGGACAAACAGCGCTTCGCCCGAGCGGTCATGGTGCGCGGCCCAGTCCTCGATCCACGGCAGTGCATGGGTAAGGTAGCCGGCGTCGCTGGATGAATTGCTGAGCAGAAGAAGATTCATGGCGTGTCAGTGCTTGGAAGGGTTGGACGAACCGAGTGTATGCGTTGGCACATCGGCGTGTCCCCGCGGCCTCGTCACACACCCTGATCCTTGCTCGCACTGTCCCGGTTGCGCATGACGATGGTGATCTGGCCGTTGGTTTCGATCATGGCCTGTTCGACCTCGTAGGCGTGCAGGCAACCGGCGGCGTGCAGGGCGGCCTTGAGATCGTCGCCGGTGAGCAGTTCGGAGGCCATGACGGCTTTGTTGACCTTGCCGTTTTCGATCAGCTTGAGCGGTGTGCCGTCGATGAGGCGTGACATGCGCGGGCTGTAGTAGGTCAGGCGCGCCATGATGGTGTGGCAGATGATGAGCGTGGTGGCCGAGATCAGTCCGCCGATGAGTGAGTTGTCGCCCGCGTTCATCGAGTTCTGCACGGCGTTCGAGAGAATCAGCAGCAGGATCAGATCGAACGGGTCGTATTGCCCCACGTTGCGTTTGCCGGTGATGCGCAGGAACACCAGCAGAAAGGCGTAGACGATCACGCCGCGAACCACGAACTCCCACCACGGCACGGCCATTGTGAACATAGAGACTCCTTGAGATCGATCCGATGAGTGGGCTCATTCTCGTCCCGCCGTCTCTGTCGTGGTGGGGGTGGGGTGTAGGACGCGGGCGGGTTTTACCGGGCCGTGAAAATCGTTGAATAATGCGGCGGCGGTTCATGAAGAACCAGGGAGATTTCGAGTTGAGCACCAAGCAGCAAGACGAACCAGGCCAGGGCGCGTGCCCGTGCGGGCGTGTGGACGGTAACAACAAGGGCCGCGCGATGCCGTATGCGAATTGCTGCGGTCGCTATGTCGAGCATTTCGAGCAGACACCGGCACCCGATGCCGAGTCGCTGATGCGCTCGCGCTATACGGCGTTTGTGCGCGAGAACGAGGCGTATCTGCAGGCGACCTGGCACGCCAGCGAGCGTCCCGCGTCGCTGGATTTTGATGCGGCTTGTCGATGGTTGGGTTTGACGATCAAGGACGCGGTGGTGACGGGCGAGAACAGCGCCGAGGTCGAGTTTGTGGCGCGTTACCGTGTGGGTGGCAAGGCGGTGCGTCTGCACGAGCGCAGCCGTTTTGTGCGTGAAGACGGACGTTGGTATTACGTGGATGGCGATCAGTTCTGAACCCACGCCGTCCGCCGTCGGCGATGCGCTGACGTTGGGTGATGCCGCCTCGCTGGACCTGCGAGCGCGTCTGCGTCTGCTGCAGTCGCTGGCGGCGCGGGGCTCGACCGAGATTGCGGCGCTGGTGATTCCGCCGGTGATTTTGCTGCTCTACAAGGAAAGCTCCAGTGCATCGGCCACACCGCTGATCTTGTGGTGCGTGGTGATGATGGGTTTGACGTTGGCTCTCATGCGCATCCGTCGACAGCTGCGCCGCGAATGGGCCGGCATGACGGAGGATGTGGCGGCCAAGATGGATCCGCGGCAGCTCGATCGTTGGGAGCATCGGCTGGGCATTGCCGCGTTCATCGGCGGCGTCGTCTGGAGCCTCGTCATCCTGTGCTCGCATGCGGGTGCAGGGTACGAGTTTCGGCTGTTCATCTACATGGTGCTGTGCGGGGTGCTCGCGTCGGCCACCACGTTTCTCGCACCGTTGCCTGCGGTGTTCTGGCGATTTTTTGTGGGCATGTATGGCCCGATGTTGTTGGCGGCGAACTGGTACTTTGCCAACTATGGTCTGTACATGGTGGCGCTGTTGCTGTTGTATGGATTCACCATTGCGCGGCACGCCCTGGCTGCGCGCAAGTTCACACAGTTGCAACTGCAGCAGGAGCGTGAACGCCACGCGTTGGCCGAGCAATACCACCGCGCGAAGGTGCAGGCCGAAAGTGCGCTGGCCGAGAAGAGCTGGTTTCTTTCCGCGGCGAGCCACGATTTGAGGCAGCCGCTGCAGGCGCTGGGGTTCATGCTCGAGTCTGCGCGTCTGCGCAACAACGATTCGGGGGTGGCCAAGGCGCTCGCCGATGTGCAGACCTGTACCCGCGATCTGGACATGATGTTCAACGACCTGCTCGATCTTTCGCGGCTCGAGGATGGTGCTTTGGAATTGCGCTTGCAGCCCGTGCGTTTGCGCACCGTGCTCGCCGATGCGCGGCGCATGTTTGGGCCGGTGGCCGAGCAGCGCGGTCTGCGCTTGCGGGTGGTCATGCCGAGGCGACGTGATGCGGTGATCACCACCGATCTGCCGTTGCTGCGGCAGATGGTTTTCAATCTGGTGCACAACGCGCTGCGCTACACGCAGGGCGGCTCGGTGATGCTGGCCTGCCGTCGGCGCAATGGCGCGTGGTGCGTGCAGGTGTGGGACACGGGCGTGGGCATTGCCGAGAGCGATGTGCCCAAGGTGTTTGCCACGCACTACCGCGCGGGCAGTGGGCGCGCGGGCGAGGGTCCGCAGACGGGGCTTGCGCGGGGGCGCGGCTTGGGGCTGGCGGTGGTGGCGCGTTCTGCCGACCGGATGAACGTGCGCTACGGCGTGCAATCGCGGCTGGGGCGTGGCTCGTGTTTCTGGCTGCAGTGGCCTGCGTCGGCCGATGCCAGCGCGTCGGTGACCAGCCTCGCGGAGATTGCACCCCCATCCGATCTTCCGCTGCCGCAGCCTTTGAAGGGTTGCGTGCTGCTGCTCGATGCGGACGACGTGCAGGCGCACGAAACGGCGCGGCTTCTGGAGGGCTGGGGTTTGCAGGTGCAGTCGGCACCCTCGGCCGCGGCGGCGATCGCCCAGATGGATGCCGACGCGTTGCCCGATTTCATTGTGTGCGGCGAGTTGCTGAGCGACGATGCCGATGCGATCGGCGCGCTCGAAAGCGTGCTGGCCCAATGCCCCGATGCCACGGGCGCGCTGCTGGCGAGCGACGGCGCGCTGATTCGCCGCGCGGGCGACGATGGTTATCTGGTGTTTGCCTTGCCACTGCAGCCGCGCGCCTTGCATGCGGTGCTGCAGCGGGTGGCGGGAATCTCAACCCACGGCTGAGCCGATGAGCTGCAGATCAACGCCTTGCAACTGAGTGATCAGTTCGACGCGATTGGTGCATTCGAGCTTCTGCAGAATCGCGGTCACATGTTCCTTGACGGTGTATTCCGACAGATTGAGTGCCTGCGCGATCGCCTTGTTGGGCTTGCCCTTGAGGATGAGATCGAGCACCTGGGTCTGGCGCTGCGTCAGCCCCAGTTCGCGCCCGCTCATGCTGAGCTGCGTGGAGCTGGCGCGCTGCTGGGCCGACAGTTGGGGGCTGATGTGCTCCACCCACGCCGCTCCGCCGAGCAGGTCCTTGACGACCTGCATGAACTGCTCGGGCGGGCAGCTCTTGTGCACCAAACCATGTGCACCGGCCGCGCGGACCTTGCCGGCCAGCGTGGGGTGGTTGTCGCCACTCATCATCAGCACACGGGTCTGTGGGGCGAGGGTCAGGATGTTGGTGACAAAGTGGGTCGAGCTGCCTTCTTCGAGCCAGAAATCCATCATCACCATGAGGGGCGCACCCGTGGCCGCAATGGCGCTCAAACCATCGGCGGCGCTGCTCACCATCGTCACCTTGTCGATGGGCGGAATGCGCATCAGCAATTGCTCGATGCCCTGGGCCACCAGGGGATGGTCATCGATCACGAGAGCGTAGGAACTGGCGCTGGTTTGCATGGAGATGGAGACTTAACGTCGTAACAAATACCCAACCTTGGAGGGGTGTCCGTCAATGGCTGAGACCGACAGAATCGTCGATTTCCTCAGCCGATCATGAGACGGCTGATTCATTCAGGCACCGAGAGGATATATGACTTCAACCGTACTCACCCGTCGCACGGCCGCATTGCTGATGCTGGCTTCCCTTACAGCTTGCGGAGGGGGTGGCGGTGGCGGCAGTGATTCCGGCGGTGGTGGAACGGATGGTGGAAGTGGGGGCGGCGGCGGAGGGGGCGGAGGCGCGACAGTCAACACCGGGCAATACCGATTGCTGCCCGCAGCCAACTCCTTCGCCAGCGCTTTGGCGACGGCGAATGCGCAGGGCGCTCAGGGTTACGCGCTCATGAGCTCCCTGGCCACCATGACCAGCCCGACCACCAATGTGGTGGGTGACTTCTATTTGAGCGATACCGCGCACAAGAACGCGCGCCTCGATTACCTGGCCGATCCCGAGCCGGGCTCGGTGGGCGAGTTGCTTGCGCAATTGAATCAGCGGGGCTCGCAAGGCTATCTGCTCAAGTCGGGCGCGGTGTTTCCGGGCAATGAACAGGATGTGCGCAGTCTCTACGTGCGTGACTCCTCCATTCAGCGCACCTACACCTACGAAACCGCGGCCGCATGGAATGGGATGGATGCCAAGAGTTTTGGCGAGCAGCTCAACAAGCAGGGCGCTCGTGGATTCCGCTGGGTCGGCCCGATGATGCTGGGCGAGCAGATGTTTGGTCTGTACGTGAAGGACAGCACCGCGACCACCTACGAATACACGCTGGATACCCTGGGCACCGGGCAGTACACGGAAGCGAATGGCAAGGCGCTGCAGTCGGCGCTCGATACGCAGGGTGCTGCCGGACGCTTGACGCGCGGCGCGCTGATTCTGGCCAAAGAGGTGACGGTGTCGGTCTACGAAAAGAGCTCGCAGCAGCAGGGTGCGATTCGGTATCTGCTGGACGCTGCCTCCAGTGTCGAGCCGCTGGAAAGCATGAATGCGCGCTTCAACACCAATGCGGCCAAGGGCTTCTTCTTCCTGACGGGCTTGGTCACCGCCGACGGCGCGATGTTCGCGATCTCGGTACAGAACGCGGTCAGCCTGACCAATCCACTCGCCGGGCCCACCTTCCCGTGAGGGACCTGCCCAGAGCTGGTTGATCCAGTGGGCTGGATGACTGCCGCATAATCACCTCCATTCTTTTCAATCACACGGGCGCTGGCCAAGCGCCTGTGTTTCTTTGATGCGGGCGGCTCCTGAGGGCCGCGATGACGCATCGGAATGCCGAGTGAGTGAGCCAAGCCATGACCGTTTCGTTTGATGCCATTTTGTTTGACTGTGATGGCGTGCTGGTGGACAGCGAAGTCATCACCAACCGCGTGCTCTGCACCATGCTCAACGAGCGCGGCTGGGCGATCAGCCAGGAGGAATGCACGCGCGAATTCATCGGCAAGATGGTCAAGAGCCAGGCCGCATTGATCGAAGAAAAGACCGGCAAGCCCTTCAACCAGGAGTGGCTGGACGAGTTCTATGTGCGCCGCAACGAAGCGCTGCGCGCAGACCTGGTGGTGATCGACGGTGCGCTCGATGCGGTGAAGTATCTCCACGCGCAGTTGGACGGTCAGATCGCCGTGGCCTCCGGCGCGGACCGCTTCAAGGTGGAGATGCAGCTGCAGAAGGTGGGGCTGGCGCCGTACTTTGAAGGCCGCGTTTTCAGCGGCCACGAGCTGCCGCGCACCAAGCCGTTTCCCGATGTCTATCTGGCCGCTGCGAAGGCGCTGGGCGCGGCACCGGAGCGTTGTCTGGTGATCGAGGACTCGGTCACCGGCGTGCTGGCCGGAGTCGCAGCGGGTGCCACCGTGTGGGCCTACTTCCCCGAAGACCAGGGCCATGCCTCATCGGCGCAATTGCTGGAAGCCGGCGCGAGCCGCGTGTTCAGCCACATGGGCGATCTGCCCGAGATGTGGGCCGCGTTGCCGCGCTGAACACCGTGCGTGGCGCGGCTCAGTCGGCCGCGTGCGCGCCTGCGCCCGCGTTGCGCGAGTGTTTGCGATATTCGGCCGGCGAGTAGCCCGTCCACGCGCGGAACGCGCGGATAAAACTTTTCTCGCCCGCAAACCCGGCCGCCTGCGCCACCTGCTTGATGGGGCGCTCGGTGCGGTTGAGCAGCTCGATGGCCTTGTTGCGTCGCATCTCGTCCTTGAGCGTTTGCAGCGACGCGCCTTCCTCCTTCAATTGCCGATGCAGCGTGCGCGTGGACACATGCAGCTCGTCGGCGAGCGTGCGCGCGCTGTGCATGACGTC
>CALMCS010000729.1 GCA_937862875.1 uncultured Comamonadaceae bacterium | reverse complement strand
CCTGTATCGCGCACCGTATTGAGGTAGTGCTTTCCACGGTCGACGCCGAATTGATTCCCTTGGCGAAGGCGCTCGATCGGTTCGAAAAACGGGGGATCCGGCTGCCACTGCCTCCTCTGTCATGTCTTCTGGCCTGCCGCGACAAGCTGGCCTTGCTGACCTTGGCCGAAGGTGTCGTGCCACTTCCACACTACGAGGTCATCGGCAAAGACACCGCCACGCAAACCCACGCGTTTCCGTTGTTCGCCAAGCCCCGTGTCAGCGCGGGTTCCCGCGGCGCAATGCTGGTTTCCAGCACTCAGGAACTGAACGCGCTGCCCCAGGATGGCAGCGTACTGCTGCAGGAGTGGTTGTCGGGTGAGGAATATTCCGTCGATGTCTACATCACATCCAAAGGCAAGGCGATCGCGGCAGTGCCCCGCTTGAGGATGAAAACGGACTCAGGCATCGCCGTCGCAGCACGCACGGTGCACGATCCCGAACTGCAGCAATTGGCGATCCGCGTGGCCCAGGCGGCCGACGTGCGCTTTGTCGCCAATGTGCAATTCCGACGCGATGCGCAGGGCGTAGCAAGACTTCTGGAAATCAACCCGCGCTTTCCCGGAACGCTGCCGCTGACCACGGCCTCCGGCGTCGATATGCCGGCCTTGCTGATCGCGGACATCACCGGCGAGCCTCTGCCCGAGGAGCTGATGCCGTTCAAGGAAGTCATGGTGCTGCGCTACCTGACCGAGCAGTACGTCGATCCTCAGGAGTGGGTCGACCTATGCCAGCGCTGAGTGTGCGCCTGGTGCGCCACGGAGAGAGCACGGCCAACGTCGGTCTGCCCTCCCCTGATTTCGACAGCATCGCGTTGACGCCGCGCGGTCAGCAACAGGCCATGGCACTCGCAGCCAGTCTCATCGAGCCGCCCGATCTGTTGGTGATCTCGCCACTCAAACGGGCGATTCAGACGGCCGAGCCGATTCGTGCGCGCTGGCCTCACGTAGCTTGCGAAACCTGGCCGATTCAGGAAATCACCTATCTGTCTCCACAGCGCTGCGCCCACACCACGCCGGTCCAGCGCAGGCAATGGGTGCAGGAGTATTGGGAGCGCTGCGACGTGGGTTCTCTCGATGGCCCGGACGCCGAGTCATTCGCGCAATTCTGGGCGCGCGTGGCGCATTTTCATGAACGTGCAGTGTCACAGCGCAGCGGTCGTATCCTGGTGGTCGGGCATGGCCAATTCCTCCATGCCAGCCTGATGTACAGGCCCGAATCAGCCGCGGCGACTCCAGACCTCATGCGCAGATTCCGACACACCGAAGTGGCCCATCCGCTCGCCAACGCCTGTCTGGTGGACATGCCGATTCACATCAGCGCACCAAGCGGCGAATGACCTCCATCGGCTCCACCATGCTGTAGGCCGCGTAGCGTCCCCAGTATGCGGCCGACGCCCTGATGGCGTCGGGATGCAAACTGGCGCTGCGCCGCACCTGGCTTTCAAACGCGGCAATGGCTGCGACCTTCTGTTCGATATGGTCGCTGATGTCGATGAACAGATTGGGTTGGAACTCCGTGGTCGAGGACGGCGATTGGTAGCAGTAGAGATTCGGCGCCGTGCGCGCCGCCACCATCGTGGCGCGGTGAACGCTGCGATGGTCCTGGTGCGCATCGTGAATCGAGTGCGTGTAGACGTAGGTGGGTGACAGCTCCCGCACCGCGGATTCGATCAGCGAAATGGTCTCGATGCCGTCGGAAATATTCGTGTCAGGCAACTCCGCCATACGCAACTTGGCGTCCAGCAAATGCGCCGCCCGTGCCGACTCCCGTGCGCGCACAGCGACATCGCCACCGCTCGCTCCGTGGCTCAGGGTGAGAATCACCACGCGATCGCCCTTGCTGCGATGGCGCACCAGCGCGCCGCCGCATCCAATCTCCACATCATCGGGGTGCGCGCCGATGGCCAGTACCACTTTGGGTTCCCGCTTGACGCGCTGGCGCGCATCATGGGCATGGGCCAGAGCCTTCACCTGCGTGCGCAGCGCCTCGGGATCGAGGGGATGGAACAGCATGGCTTCGGCGTGATTGCGCAAAGCAGTCTGCACGACATCCATTTCGAGCCGCTGAGCCAGCAACAACAACGGCGGACCAAAACTACCGAGTGGCAAGGTATTTTGCTTGGTACCTCCCGGCACATCGAGCACGTCCACGTCGGCAATGACCAGGTCCCAGGAACCATTGCGCAACGCGCTGGCACCGTCATCGCAATCGGTGCAAAGAACGAGGTCAAGGTCGAGATCGCCATCGGATTTCAGCCACCGCTCCGTTTCCTGACCGCGAGCAGAGACAGGGTCCACCAAAAGGACCCGAAACCGGGACGTCCCGAGGGCGGGTTGTACCCGCCTTAGTTCCAGTATTTGCGCCATCCTAGTTCCACCTGGGATTCATGCCGAAGGGTTGAATAGCGCGCAGACAGCAGCAAGGCGCTATCCCTGGTCAGTCGATAGACCATCTTTCCATGAATGTCGCTGCCACTCGGGGTATTGGCGAAGGACGTGGTGTGCCCCAAGCCCACCATCCACATAGCGTCGCCCGTGCCGTAGTGAACAAGATCCAGAACACCGGC
>CALMCS010000728.1 GCA_937862875.1 uncultured Comamonadaceae bacterium | reverse complement strand
GGGGCAGCCCGCTGTACTATGGCCGCAGCAGCACCAATCGCTACGATGACCCGGCCCAGGCCTACGGGGTGCTCTACCTGGGGCGCGACCTGCCCACGGCGCTGATGGAGTCGGTGTTTCATAAGCACCAGTGGCTTGCGGACACGAAGCGCTCGATCGCGCTGAAAGAAGTCCAGAGCCGGATGGTGCGCGCAGTGGGCGTGATGGACGACGTGCTTCTGGCCGACCTCACGGCGCCGGGCGTCATGGCGGGCTACTTCGGCCTGAACCTGGAGCAGTTGGCCAGCCGCGACTACACGCACACGCAGCAGGTGTCGGCCCAGGTGCATGCGATGCTTGGAGATGACGGCCAGGTGCTGTTCGACGGGGTGCTCTATCCGTCGCGCAACAACTATCCCGCCAAGAGCATCGCGCTGTTCGAGCGTGCCAGCGCGAAGGTCAGTGTCATCGAGGACATCGATCTCGTTGACCATGTGGACTGGCCGCGTTTCGTTGCTACATACCGCATCGGCGTGGAGCCCGACCCTGGCCCGTTGGAACCGGATGACGAAGCGTCCTGAAGCAGCAAGAGAACACATTGAAGCCCTAAACAGAATGAAATGGACCAAACTGAAATAGGCATCCCTCAGCAGTAGGAGACGACCATGAACACCACGACTCGCACCAGCACCGCAGAACGCCTCGGCCGCGCCTTTGGCCGCGGATGGCGTGCCTACGCGCGCTGTGAACGGCGGGCGTCGAACTGGTTGGTTTCCAAGGGCATGCCGACGGCTGGAGCCACCGCGCTCGTGTGGATGGTTAAGCTGGCTGCGCTCGGGGTGCTGCTGTACACCACCTTCTGGCTGGCCCTGGTGATGGTGTGCGTCATGGTGGTTGCCTGGATGGCCCGCAACACCGACTTGGGCGAGGAGTTGCCCGAGCCAGAGTGGCGAAACGGACCAGCAGGATTCGGCCTATACACCTACGACGGTTTCCGCATTGATCCTCATGTCGAGGACGACTAGCAGCGATCACTTCTTCGACACTGCATTGATCGCAATGCTTCCTCCCCTTCCGCCAGCAGCCTTGGCATCTCCGGTGGCTCCTGCGAGGCCTTGCAACACGTTGCCGGCACGAACGCCCGCCCAAGCCAAGGCCATGATCCAGAACGTAGGCAGTACGATGAACATCGTGCCCGTGACAAACATCAGGAGCATGTCTCCGAAGGCGTTGTTCAGCCCCACCAGCGGGTCGAAGTTGGTGTGCGGCCGATTCCAGCCGAACCCCCAGCCATAGAGCGCATCCAGGATCGTCGAATCGATCCAGCGCGCAAGCTGAAACCAGAAGTCCGTGAAGAAGAGCGCGAACTGCACGACGCTGACGGTAACGACCGTCTTCAGATCGTAGGTGCCTACGACCAGCACAAGCGGGATGCAGATGACCAGCGCCATCTTGAGCAAGGCGAGGACCATGGGCAGAGACTGTCTCACGACGTCCATGGCGGGAAACGCGGCAATCGCGCCGACGGCCATCCCAACGTCTCCCGTGGCCCGCGTCACGATGTTCGGCAAGGTCTTGTCGATCTGGCCGCCATAGTCCGTATAGACGCTACCCTGGTTCAATTTCTGTTGCCGCGGTGACGCGATGGCGCGGATCACCGAGTCGTCCACCTCGGCCCTGCTCAGGAACCCGGCCCAGCCTGCCAGGCGATTCAACAGGTTCGGGTCCACCTGTCCCAGCAGGCGTGCCCGCAGGCCATTGCCGCCATCGGCCCACCACTGCCTGCAGGTCGGGTAGCCGCCACCGCTGCCCACCTGTGCAAGCCCCGCATCGCGGGTGCTGTCGTAGGGCCAGTCGTCGCGCGGCGTGCTTGAGCGGTAGGTGTCGTAGTAGCCGCCCGTGCCCGTGAAAAACCTCGACCCTATCCAGGTCACGTCGTGCATCTGCTGCTCATCAAGCTGAGGGCGCTGCATGAACAATTTGGCCCGCGCAGGCCCATAGCAATCCCGCGAGAAATCCGCTACTTCCTGAGCCAGTACCGGGTCGTCAATGCGGGTCGCGTCGATCTCCATGCGCATCTGCCGCAGGTCCGTGCCGCATGGGATCGCCGCCACCGAGGCGCTCGTGACGGCGCGCGAGAGCGCGTGCATGAAAGCCCACCAGACCGGCACCTTCGCCGACTGGTTGTTGATGGTGCTGAAGGACTGCGACCAGCCGGTATCCGTGGGCTGCGGCACGCTGACCTGGCACTGGGCCGAGCGCGAGCTGTCGTACTGGATGGTGTTGAGGTCCACGTCGATGAACGGGATGCCAGCGAACATCACCACCACGATGGCGACGAAGACCCGGTTCTCGATGCGCGCAGCCGAGAGCACGCCCTTGTTGCCTTCGTCGGCACCTTCCGCACGGGCCTTCAACCACTCCTGCACGATGATGGCGACGAACGGCAGCGCGAATACTCCGCTCGACACCAGCACCGCCCAGATGCCGTTGTTGACGATCCAGGACACCAGCGTCAGGTAGTACTCCAGGTAGTCGGTCGTAAAAAGCGTCATGGCGCGGCTCCCTCTTCAGCTCTGCATCAGCAGGCTGGCTTCCAGCGCCACGATGGCGACGACGCCGGCGATCTCGCTGCGCACCAGGCGTCGCCGCGCTTGCGCGTCTTCCTCGCGGGCCAGCAGCCGGCGGCGCATCCAGACCCAGCCATAGACCGTCGCGCCGTACAGGCACAGCCGCCACACCAGGAAGTAGCCCGCGCTGGCAGCCAGCCACCGCTCCCAGCCGGCAACGCTGCCGACGAGGTAGATGCCGACGAGATTGGCGCCCACGGCCGCGGCGATGATGACCACCGCCAGGAGCAGCGCCTTTGCCGCGCGCCGGCTGAAAAGCCAGCGCGGGCGCAGCCAGGCCGCGTTCATGGCGTGCCTCCCGGGTTGCCCCGCTGCAACCGATCGAGGCGGTCGGGCACCGGGTCGCCTTCGTAGATGCCGCGCGAGCCGGCCGCGCGCGTCCCGTGGCGCTGGATGATGGCCATGGGCGAGTTGTTCGCCAGTTCGCGCCGCAGTTCAAGTTCGGTCTTGAGGTTGCGGATCTCCTGATCGAGCGTGTCGCTCTCGTGGTTCACGGCCTCGACCGCCAACTGGTTGGCCGCCACGTTGGGTTCCTTCTTGCCGGTCAGCAGGGTCCGCTGGAGCAGCAATGCCTTCTCCAGCACGGACGACAACGCGACCTCGGACGCGAGACGTCGCGCCAGCAGGTCTTGGTCTGGCTCGTCGCGCAGCGCCTCGATGACGCCGCGTGTAATGGGCAGCGAGGTGCTGCCGGCTGCATGCAGGTTCTCGAACGTCGTGTTGCGCGTCCCAGAGACCAGTTCCTGCAAGGCCTCCAGCTTGGTCTCGTACTCCTCCTGGATCAGCGGCGTCAGCCCGACGCCAGGCACGGTCTCGGTCTTGGTGCAGGAATCACACGTGCGCTGTACCTGTTCCCCGAGAACCCGCGTCGCCCATTCGGTCGCCTGCTGCGGCGACGTCCAGGTCTGGCAGGACAGGCTCGCGCAACTGGCGGGCGCGATGGAGGACGTGTCAGTCACGCTGCGCCCGTTGACCAGGTTGTAGCCCGCCCGCGTCACGTCACCGACCACCCGGATGGCCGACTGGCCCGCGCCGCCGGCATTGCTGCCGCCCACCCAGGGCACGCCGTCGTTGCCGCGGCGCGTCTCGGCCTGCTCGATCGCCGATACGGCATCCGTGCTCGACACCGCATCGCGCAGCGCCATGCCTTCCGCCATCTGGCTCCATCCGAGCTGGCCGCCCGCCGTCTCGGCCATCTTCTCGGCCATCGCGCGACACGTCAGCTTGGAGCGGTCGAAATCCAGCCTCGCCTGCAGCACACCATTGGTCAGCAGGTTGTACAGCCCCGGATCGGCACGCTGGATGATCAGCGCCGGCAGCGATGCCACGGCACTGGTCGCGCTCTGGATCACGTTGCTCATGATCTGCTGGAACCCATTCGTGATCCCATTGAGCTGATTGCGCAGCGTGGTCTGGATGCTCATGTCGCCGCAGATGAGGTTGCTGTTCCAACCCAGGCCGACCCCGATCGAACGCATGCCAGCGGCGCGGCCCATGGACACCGCACTGCCACCGCCGATCGAGTACATGACCTCATCGCCGATGACGGGGCCGCTGGTCTGGAAGCCGGCCTGCGCCCACGCGAGGCCACAGACCAGGGCGAGCGCGCCGGCTAGCGCCGTGGGGCGCAGCGGGCGGCGAACCTTGGCGGATGGGTTCATCAGTTCAGGACGCTTCATCGCCGTACCCTCAATAGAAATCGACGCTGCCGAGGAACACCTGGCCCCGGCGTTCGCAGCACGCATAGGGCCGCCACAACGCCCAGGCGTAGTCGCCTTGTTGGGCCTGTGTCAGGAAGCCGTTGCGCGGGAAGACCGTGCAGGACGAGGACAGGACGGGCGTGAGTTCCTGCCACTTGCCGGTCGAGGCATCGCCCTCCATCAGCGCGCCGGCCGGCCAGTAGCCATCGCGGGAGTTGGCGAGCAGCGGCTGATAGACGTGGATCTGCCCGCGGCGCGTGACCACATCGCCGGCCCGTTGGGCCACCACGGCACCGGCCTTGTGGTCGTCCGTCTGGTGCAGGAAGCCGCCGCGCGGATAGACGTTGCCCCAGAGGTTCAGGGTCGAGCGCGCGCCGACCTCGCGCATGCCCGGGATCAATGCCTCCGGGTACACCATCTCCGGTACGTTGTAGCGCCAGGCCGGCGTGTCCAGCGTACTGAGCAGGTACGGCATGAAGGCCGTGCCTGCGCCCTCGCAGAAATAGCCCGAGGACGAGACGAACTGGTTGAACACCTCGACGCCGGGGTGGCCGATGACGTCCGCGTTCTTGAACTTCGCGAGATTGTTTTCGTGATCTTCATTGGTGGTGCCGTCCCCGCCGGCCTGGGCCGAAGGGTTGGGCGTGCTCATGGCGCGCACTTCGACCCAGGGGTTCTCGCCGGTGTTCGAGTAGGACGAAACCACCGCATCGGGGATGTAGTGCCTGACCTTGACGGACGTGCGCACCGTGCAGCCGGTCCAGGTGCAGTAGAGCCAGTAGCAGATACCCACCACCCGGTACTCCAGGCAATCGGGCGAAGCCACTGAACCCACGATGGTCGCCGTGTTCAGGGCGTAGCTGCCCGTGGCGCTGAGCAGCAGCACGGAGGTGACGGCAGCCCGCATGCGGCGCAGAAGGTCGAATGAGCGGATCACGGTTCGGCCCTCCGGTGCTGTTCGATGCGCGCGATGGCGCGGGCCACGTCAGGCTCGCCATAGACCACGTAGCGCTGATCCACCACGACAGCCGGAATGGTGGTGATGCCCAGGCTCCATGCGTCGGCAACGCCCTGGTATGCGGTGGCGATGCGACGCTGGAGGTCAGCGCCCCCCTGGCTCAGCCGGCGCTTCACGATGGCTGTTGCCTGTCCGGGATCGGCGGGCAGCGCCGCAGAAAGCTCCGCTTCGATCCGGGGCGCTTCATCCAGCTCGATCAGCTGCTCGCCACCCATGGTCCTGACCGGGTGACGGCTGTCGGTGATGACCACCACATCGGCGGCGAAGCTGGCCGGGCTGAACACGGCCAGGGAAGCCGGCAGCGCAACGGCCAGGCCAAGGGTTCGCCAGCCCGATGCGAACCTGGATGAAGATGCTGGCATGTCGAGCGCCCCCAAGAGTTGTCAAGGGCCATAGTCAAACGCCGAACGCCATGCGGCCCCAACAAACAATGCGCATCGCGGACTGCCCGCATACCTGCTTGTCTTGCGCCAATGAAAAGCGGAGGCCGAAGCCTCCGCGTGGATCAAGGAGCCGGTGCCATTGCTACAGCAGGCCGGATTCCGCAAAGGAGAACGGGGCACCCTGGCCGACGATGATGTGGTCCAGTACCCGCACATCGATGAGCGCCAGCGCGGCTTGCAGTTGCTGGGTCAGCATGCGATCCGCGCTGGACGGCTCGGAGACGCCCGAAGGATGCTGGTGGGCGAAGACCACCGCGGCGGCATTCAACTCCAGCACACGCTGCACGACGACACGCGGATAGACCGAAGTCGCGTTGATCGTGCCCCTGAACAGCGGCTCGTAGGCCAGCACCTGGTGCAGGCTGTCCAGGAACACAGCGGCGAATATCTCATTGGGCTCAGCGACCAGTTTCAGACGCAGGTAGTCCCGTACAGCGGCCGGTTGGCTGAGGCACGGTCCAGCTTTGAAGACCCGTCTCTCCAGCAGCACGATGGCTTGCTGGATGATCCAGTCCTCGTGTTGGGCAGCGATGGCGGAAAGCGACTCCAGGCAGGAGTCATTGACGGCGAAAGACATGGCGAACCTCCAGACGGTGAGATCGGAGGGCACTCGCCCTGGGAGGGCAAGCCCTCCTGGGGAACGAACAAGGTGCATCCATCACCGCGGCAGCGGTGATCGTTCGCGGCCAGGATGCGAGGCGAACGGGGTTGTGGTCAGCGCAGCGGACTGCGCCGTAGCCTTGAAGACCGGGGCTACCTGGGCATGTCGCCGACGACGTCGGCAGGCATTTC